>CAYORY010000018.1:0-18906 GCA_964406435.1 uncultured Roseivirgaceae bacterium
TGGAAATTTCGCTGGTATTGTCCAGCATGGGTGCTTCATCTCCATCGTCTTCGATGAAAAGCCAATCCGTATTGCCTTCTACAAATGTGATACTTGGCATGCCGTTGAAATTGGCATTTGATGCGTCATAAAATGGTGTACCACCTCCGACGGCTGCATTATATCCATAACCAGACTGATCCAGCCAAGTGAAAACGGGATCTGCATCTTCCGCAGGATCTGCGGCCGCTTCTTCTACTCCAGCATCTGCTCTAAGCCAGAGTACGAGATTTGAAGTTCCGTCGGTGCTACCGTGACCTCCCGGGCCGGATTGTGCGAGAGTTGTGAGTCCTGAGATCAGCAAAACCAGGACAATGGCTAACTTTTTTGATAAACGTCTATTCATAGTGTGCGCGCTTTGATTCCCCCTCTGCCTCGAATGGCGAAGCATTAGGAAAAACTAAAAATCATTTTTGGGAACCTACACTTTAATGAACCTCCTGCTTCTGCCAATAAATATCAGCGTTCTCCTCGAAACATTGAAGTGCGAGGTGTAATGATAAGGTGCGTAAAACTAAGAAATGAAGAGGGATAAAACAATTACTCACTTTATCAAGTGCAAACAAAAAAGGCGAGCTAGTGCTCGCCTTTTTTTGTTCCTCCCATTTCTTCCTATTTCTTCATCACACGCCTGAAAGTAGTCCCCTCGGCTGTTTGGATCATCAGCTGATAGATTCCAGTGTTGAGATTGGTCATGTCAATCGACTCTTCGGATTTGCCCCCGAAGTTGCTTTCGAACACTATTCGCCCGCTCATGTCGATTAAGGCAACTTTTGCCGTCACGATAGCATCCGCCTTTATCGTGATCTTGTCGGCTGTGGGGTTGGGGTAAATCACATAATGAATAGAGCCAACTACCGCAGTGACCACTCGAGTCCAGGAATAGTCTGATGCACCATCAAAGTCCACTTGATTCAATCTATAGTAGTTGATTCCATTCACCGGAGTGCCGTGCGTGTAGGAATAGTTGTTTAGTCCCTCATCATTATTATAGGCCTCCAACTGGTAGATCACGCTAAAATTCTGACCGTCGATACTGTGCTCTATATCAAAATGGCTAACATCCACTTCATTGGCCGTTTGCCAATTCAAGGCCACCTTACCTGCACCGTATGTCGCGGTGAAAGAAATCCAATCCAATGGAAGTGGTGCATCGTCACCGTCCCTGTAGTTCGGAACCATGTCGCCATCATTGTCGGGTGCTCCGCTGATATTAGCGTAGCTTGTTCCACCTAAATCAGGATCAAAGAAATCCACAATACCATCGCCATCACTATCTCGGAAGTAGGTCAAATTATCTGGATCGAGGAAGTTCGGTGTACGGTCTCCATCGTGATCGTCTAAATAATCAGGGATTCCGTTGATATTATCAGTATCATCCGTTGGGTAATGTCCAGGATTGCCATTGGCTGTCTCGTAAATTACCCTTCTGATTTCATAATCAGCTGGGTAGTCATCATCCTCATCGTCATCGAATCCTTCATCCCAATCCCTAAGGCCGTCCCCATCGGCATCAATGTCCAAATAATCGGGTAGACCAGTTGCGTCGGTATTTGGAAGGGCGTGTGCTATTCCTCCATTGTCTGGATCCACATTGTTTCCGAGTCCGTCTCCATCAGTATCGCCGTATGAATCCAGAATGCCATCTCCGTTGAAATCAGAACCACCAGCTTCTACCACATCATTGATGCCATCACTGTCAGAGTCATAATCGAACATATCAGGTACACCGTCTCCGTCAAAATCAGGATTAGGTAAGTTGGTGCCAATCGAAGCTCCGCTATTATCGTAAGTATCGAACCAGCCATCCAGGTCAGTGTCAGTACTGGCCGGAGGGAATTGTCCCTGACTATTGGCTGTGGCGGGAAGACTTCCTCCATTTGCTTCCACGGCATCCGGTATTCCATCATTGTCATTGTCGAGATCAAAGAAATTGGGGAAGCCATCTAGATCGTAATCGTACTCATCCCAAATTCCATCAGTATTTGAATCGGTCAAGGTGCCGGTCAAAGCCGGATCATTGGTATCGGCATAATTGAAAACGCCATCACCATCAATATCACCAAATGGATCGAAAGCGGTAGAATGCTCTTCGTCATTACTCAGACCGTCATTGTCACCGTCTTCATCGAGACCATCTGCAATGCCATCATTGTCCGTGTCATTGAAGAAGAGGTAATCGGGGGTAGCTCCACCTCCTTGGGCTTTGTCATCGGTCCAGTCTCCGTTGGTATTGACGTCCTCAGCAAAAGTGTCGATTCCGTCATTGTCGTCATCGTCATCTCGGAAGTCTAGCGTCCCATCACCGTCTGTATCTTGAAGATTTGCATAAGTTCGGTTACCATTTTGGACTCCAAAACCGGAATATGAGTCAAAAATGAGGTACAGGCCGTCTCCGTCGTTATCTACTGCCCAGCCGGACTCATCTATAATGTCCCCACTAAAGTTTGTGTCTCGTTCGCTGAAACCATTTCTGTTTGCATCATAGCCTTCTATGAAGTCTTCGACTCCATCATCATCAGAATCGACATCCAGGTAATCGGGATCGCCACCAAGGTCGGTATCTACAGGTACTAAAACAGTACCGCCATTGTCTCCATCGAACAAGTCTTTCAACCCGTCACCATCAGTGTCCGGCTCTGTGAGAGCCTGGAATGCCGAAGTGAGCTGAGCTTCTCTGTTGTCAGAAAGTCCATCATTGTCTGAGTCGATATCCAAATAATCATCGAGACCATCGGCATCAAAATTTCCTATAGCCAGTGGCGTTCCTCCAGCGTCAAGGTCAACATTGTCATTCAACCCATCATTGTCGTCATCGTCATCGTCTCCACCTGAATTATCAATGCCGTATCGGCCGGTGGCGGTATTGAATCCGGCAGGAACTGCTCCGTCATTCGCCTCTATTGCATCCAGAATTCCGTCATTGTCCGAGTCAATATCGAAGAAATTGGGTACTCCATCTCTGTCTCGATCCACTCTATCGTCTACTCCGTCACCGTTGGTATCCACGTGATTGGTATCATCCGTGTCCAGATAATTGTAAATTCCGTCACTATCATCGTCATCAAATGGATCACCTCCTGTATCATAGGTAGCCCCTGCGTACTCATCGGTGTTTGGTATTCCGTCATTGTCAGAATCCACATCCACCGCATCCAAAATGGTATCACCATCCTGATCAGGGTTGAACAAATAATCGGGTGTGGTGCCACCTCCCTGAACGAAATCGTTGGTCCAGTCACCATCAGCTCCTCCTGCTCCACCATCGGTGGTGTCCTCGGCACTGGTCGAAGTGCCATCACCATCGTCATCGGTATCTCGCCAATCTTCATCGGTATCGCCATCGGTATCCTGTCGCTCGGCATTTGTCCCTGTGATGTTGCTCAACGAGCCAAGACCGTCCACGGAATCGAAAAGGTCTAGAATTCCGTCTCCATCTTCATCGGTTGAGTAATCGGTCTCATTAGTTTCATCTCCATCAAGATCAGCATCCCATGAACCAAACCCATCTATGTTAGCATCAAAAGCTTCTATCACATCTGGCACACCGTCATCATCAGAATCGGCATCTAGATAATCAGCATTTCCTGTTGCATCGGTATTTACCGGAGAAATGGCGCCTGTTCCATCCACGTCGTACACATCCAAAATGCCATCTCCGTCAGCATCGCCGGCAGTAGGTGATCGATAGGCGGCAAACGTCTGAGCCTCGATGTTGTCAGGGATTCCGTCATTGTCTGAATCTAAGTCGTAGGCATCTTCAAAACCATCAGAGTCCGAGTCGATGACAGACACTGCGGATGCTGCTGGACAAGCTGTGAAACTATATGAAAGTAAGTGGATATCCATTGGCCTGTTAGTTCCTGAGGATTCCTGAACTCTAATATACCTAGCATCTGCTGTTAGTACGTAGTTCACATTGATAGGCCCAAAAGGTGCTGTTTCTGCACCTGTTGTAGCGGTATATCCTTGAACGTTCGTATAGGTAACATCATCCGGGGATTGAGAAATATTTACCGTTGCATTTATTGCTGCGGCACCATCATTTAAGGAAAGAATTATCGTGTTTCCTGAAGGAACTGTAACGCCTAGATCAAAGTCTAGAAAAGTACCATTTGCTACCTCTGCAAAGGTTCCAGGAACATTGCCTAGCGCGTTGGCCCCATTTGTACCAGTTCCGTTCTGAGCAACCGCATTGCCACTTTGAGGGCCACAACTTGGGTCATATGCATCATCCAGTCCATTGGAATTAGCATCCGTGATTCCCCCTCCTTCATCTAAGGTACCATCCTCATTAGTATCGGTCAAGCCAAATTCGATGATGTCCGCAATTCCGTCATTGTCTGAATCCAGATCTCGGAAATCCGGCACTCCGTCCAAATCTTTGTCTAACTCGTCGGCAATGCCATCATTATTAGAATCGGTGAGTCTGATAGAGTCCGTCACAGCATCTCCATCCGCATCGGTATCGGCCTCATTGGGAATGCCATCACCATCCATATCGTCATCGTACGCGTTCAAAATACCATCTCCATCTTCATCTCCGGCCGGGTCTATTCCTGTACCGCCATCTTCTGAAGTGTTAGCCACACCATCATTATCAGCGTCGGCATCTACGTCATCATCCACCCCATCTCCGTCATTATCTGCTATTCCGAATAAGTAGTCAGGGATTGGAGTTCCTCCATCGGCAAAGTCATTGGTAGGGTCACTATCTACAGTATCATCATCTTCATCTACTGTGTTTTCTGTGTCAGCATCATCGTCTGCATCCTGAAAATCCCAAGTGCCATCATTATCGGAATCCTGTCCATCAGAATCCGAGCCGACTACATTCGCACTGGTATTACTAGCATCATTGTCAAAGACATCCCACAAACCGTCACTGTCAGTATCGGTGTTGTATCCGGTTTCATCCGTGACGTCATTGTCGCTTCCTGTATCCCAATCGGCATATTGTGATCGATCGTCATTGGCTCCCTCGATCATATCGGGGACTGTGTCGTCATCTGAGTCCAAATCAAGGTAATCGGCATTGCCCGTGCCATCGGTATTGGGAGGGGAAATGAGTGAACCTCCATTGTTCGGGTCATAGGCATCATCCAACCCATCATTGTCAGAATCAGCATTAGAAATGGCGATGTAGGTCGCTCTCGTCTGGCCTTCTATGTTGTCAGGAAGACCGTCATTGTCCGAGTCAATATCCTGATAATCGGCAAATCCATCTGAGTCTGAATCGTTCGGGGTGATCGGGGTGGCTTCTTGTGCATCGTTCCAGCCATTGCTGTTCCCGTCTGAGAAACTTCCGATTTGGCCTGTGCCGGAATCAACTGACAGTCCACCAAATTCTGTGACATCTACAATTCCGTCTCCGTCAGAATCCAGATCTCTGAAATCCTTGAATCCATCGCCTTCTTTGTCTTCCTGACCGTACGGATTGGCTTCAGCAAAATCATCAAATCCATTTCCATCGTCATCATGATCGAATGCGTTTGGAATTCCGTCCCCATCGGTATCAGTGCCAGCCGTAAAGTCCACATCAAATGCATCGTCGATTCCATCAACATCCGTGTCGGCACCTCCTGTTTGTGTTACATCGGCATAGTCAGGAATGGTGTCTCCATCTGTGTCGAGGGTGGTGTCCACGATTCCATCTCCATCTCCATCTTGCCCTCCCGCTTCCAATATGTCAGGATAACCGTCATTATCAGCATCCAAATCCAGGTAATCCTGAAGGCCGTCTCCGTCAGTATCTGCATTTGCGATTGAAGTTCCTCCATTATCCGGGTCAACAGCATCTGCTAAGCCATCTCCGTCTGTGTCCGTTGAGAATCCATCGATGAGTCCGTCGTTATTGGTGTCCGAACCGCCATTATCTACAGGATCAGGAACACCATCATTGTCTGAATCCACATCGAGATAGTCGCGAATGCCATCGTGATCGGTATCGGGTCTTGGGAGTATAGTACCTCCATTATCACCATCGAACGAATCTGGGAGCCCGTCCAAGTCGGTATCGGTTAGATCATCAACTTTTCCATCTCCGTCAGCATCTGTTCCGCCTGCTTCTGTCAGGTCAGGAATACCATCTCCATCAGAATCCAAATCAATGTGATCATCGTATCCATCACCGTCGGAATCGACTGGAGTGATTGCCGTTCCGCCATTGTCAGGGTCCAGAGAGTTCAGAATTCCATCACCATCAATATCTAAATCT
Source organism: uncultured Roseivirgaceae bacterium (assembly GCA_964406435.1). GTDB lineage: Bacteria > Bacteroidota > Bacteroidia > Cytophagales > Cyclobacteriaceae > JAAEPI01. The sequence goes on from CAYORY010000018.1 coordinate 6,257, forward strand.
CCAGTATCTAAAATGCCATCTGCGTCCGTATCTGTTCCAATTGTTTCGCTAGCATCAAATGCATCATCAATACCGTCTCCATCATTATCTATTCCGGCAGTTTGATCCACATCTACATTATCAGGAATACCATCACCATCCGTATCGGTATTGCCATCAATCTCTCCATCTCCATCGGCATCCGTACCACCTTGCTCCACAATATCCGGCATGCCGTCATTGTCGGAATCCCTATCTCTGAAGTCGGGAATGCCGTCACCGTCGGCATCAAATCGGTCATCTATTCCATTTCCATCAATATCTACAAAACCTGCTAAGTCAGAATCCTTGTAATTGGGAATTCCATCGCCATCCGCATCAGCGCTTGGATCGATTCCCGTACCGCCATCTTCGTCCACATCCAAAATGCCATCATTGTCTGAATCCCCATCATTGGCATCCAAAATGCCGTCTCCATCGAAATCGCCATGGAATAAAAAATTTGGCACCATGGCCGAAGGATCGTCTCCAAGATCGTCTCCAAAATCTCCATTGGCATTTTCGTCTTCGTCCTCAGTCAGGATGCCATCATTGTCATCATCCGTATCTCTCCAGTTTCGGTTGTCAATGCCATCTGTATTTGGAAGTGAGGCGTTCGAGCCTGTTTCGTTTCCTGTAGTTCCAAGACTGACATTGTCGAAAATGTCTGACAGACCATCCGCATCCGTATCCACCCCGTACCCTGCCTCGTCAGTTTCGTCATTGTCTGTATCCATGTCCCAATCTCCGTAACCGTCCTGATCTGCGTCAGAACCTTCGCTGATATCCAAAACGCCATCATTGTCACTGTCATCATCAAGGTAATCTCTCAAATCAAGTCCGTCAGTGTTTACAGGATCGAGGAGAATCCCTCCCTCACTTGGGTCGAATGCATCGTCGATTCCATCTCCGTCTGCGTCCACATTCAGTAGACCGATGAAACCGGCCTGAGTTTGCGCTTCGATGATATCCGTGATGCCGTCATCATCGCTATCTATATCGAGGTAATCTGACCGTCCGTCACCGTCAGAATCAGGGTTGGCCAAATCGGAGGTGCCAGCCATGGTCACATCGTCTGAGTCCACATAATTCATCAATCCATCATTATCAGGATCCTGAAGATTGAATTGGCCAGTGGTGGTGTTGAGACCATTGGAAACAGAGCCGCCATCTGCCTCAATCGCATCCCAGAGACCGTCATTGTCCGAATCCAGATCCAGAAAATCAGGAATTCCATCCCGGTCAGAATCATAGACATCATATACCCCATCGCCATTAACATCTGCCGTTGAGCTCAGACCGCCAGTAACAGTCGCATCGGACTGATCCTGGTAGTTGGCTATGCCATCACCATCTTCATCTCCACTTGGGTCAATTGACTCGCCGTTAGCTTCGTCCGAATCAAGAATACCGTCATTGTCAGAATCAGCATCATTGATATCCGCCACAGCATCTCCGTCATAATCTCCTCTGAACAAATAATCAGGAACTGTAGCCGAACCACCCTGTCCTTGTGTTTTGTCATCTGTCCAATTGCCGTTGTTATTGGTATCTTCACCAGCAGTTAGGAGTCCGTCATTGTCATCATCTTCGTCTTGCCAATCAGAGGCTCCTGCCCCATCGCTGTTTTGAGTCGGCGCGCCACTACTTTCATAGATATCCCACAATCCATCCGAATCGGTATCGACATTATATCCTGTTTCATCGGCTAAGCTCCTATCCGTATCAGTATCCAAATCACTAAAACCGTCTCTGTTTGCATCCCAACCTTCAATGGTATCAGCAACTCCATCATCATCTGAGTCAGCGTCTCTATAATCGGCGAAACCTGTACCATCAGTGTTTACCGGCGTGAGGAATGTGCCACCATTAGTTGGGTCGTACACATCTCGCAACCCATCGCCATCCGTATCTCCAGCAACCGAAGAAATGTAGCTCTGGCTACTTTGAGCTTCTACATTGTCGAGAATACCATCGTTATCTGAGTCTATATCTCGGTAATTCACCAATCCGTCACCGTCAGTGTTCGGCCGAGTTAAGGAAGTATTTTGCTGCGCATCGTTGAATCCATTGCCATCTGAATCGATGAAATTGGCAATTCGCCCAGTTGTAACATCTGCCGTTCCCCCCATTTCGATGACATCCACAATGCCGTCATTGTCCGAGTCCAGATCGTAGGCATCATCTATTCCGTCACCGTCTGTGTCAACTGTGGTGAGTGCAGCACCACCGGAACATGATGGAGTGGAATATGAATATGCAACATTGTTTACGTATGGATTATTCCCTGTCGCGGATTGAGAAACGTATATGTATCGTGTGTCTTGGGAGAGCACAAAGGGAGTTACAGTTTCGGGAACGAAATCCCCAGCTGTTAGAAGATACGAAGCGTACACATTTGTTAATCCTGTGCCATCATTATTGTTGGTTTCGGCTACCCTCAATCCATCGTCCGCTGCTCCAACATTTCCTTCCATTGCCGTAATGGTGATGGTAGCTCCTGCCGGGATGGTTCCACCTCCTGTTAAATCAATTAGAAGCCAATCTCCATTTCTCAAATCTGCTCCTGTTGTTAGATTTCCATCAATTGCATTACCAGGATTGGTAGCTCCATTGTTAATGGTGGCAACACCACTACCCGTTACAGTACCACCTGACCCATCACATGCTGGGTCGTAAGTATCATCCAATCCATTCGAGTTTGCATCTGTAATACCCCCATCAATCTGACCATCTCGGTTAGTATCGGTAAGTCCATTTTCTACCAAATCTGGAGTCCCGTCATTGTCGCTATCCACGTCAATAGCATTCGGGATCCCGTCAAGATCAGCATCGAAATTGTCATCAACCCCGTCGTTGTTGCTGTCCACTCTTCCTACATAGTCTGCATCCAGGTAGTTAGGCGTTCCGTCGGCATCATCATCGGCCAAGTGGTCCCCTTCCACAGAATTGGCTACCCCGTCATTGTCAGAATCCAAATCAGCTGACCCCAAAATTCCGTCTCCGTCTTCATCACAGATATATGAGAAGAATCTGTTCTCAGTGTTTACCTGGTAGAATCCGAAAGACCAGGTGTTTAACAGTCGCTCGTCACCACCATCCAACGCTCCGTCATCACTCCAGAGATGCGTATTTGTGTTTGTACCATCGAGCTCAGCTTGCGGATCAGCACCCGTATCGGCACCAAACGGGGTATCATCCCAATAAATCAAATCAAAACTTGTGCTTGGTCGTACGTCGAGCATATTGATCCCATCAAGGCACTCTTCTACGTCAAACATGGGCACATGAATAGGCCCGGATGTAAAGCGACCTGAGATGGTAATCGGCGTACCGTTTGCCACTATACCACCCTGACCGTCAATTCCATCCCAACGTATTGTTTGAGTTCCTTCGGTTGTAATCTCTGCCTCAATAATTACATCTGTTGTATTTATCTGATACCCACCTATTCCATTCAGATCAATGAGCATGGCGATGTATCCTACCTGATTTGTGGAAAAGGTGATTGCTGCTTCTCCTCCGTCCCCTGTACCATTACAGTAAAAAACCGCGTCAGTGATTGATACCGTCGGTAATGTTGTAGTGGGCCAAATAGATATGTCCGGGTTTTGAAGGAAAATGTCATATTCCTCAAATCCTATATCCGTTCCCTGAGCTTGTCTGAAATCCTGAAAATCAGTGGTACCGTCACCATTGGTGTCACCAGCTGATCCGTCAGAACCTTCGGAGTTGGCATATATAATTGCCGAAAAAGGATCAAGTCCGCCCAAATCAAGTTCTTTGATGTAATTACCGGCGTTCTGTCCTCCGACCGTGGACGGTACTCGGATATACATCTGAAATTCATCAGCCAGTCTATTTTGAAAATACTGAGAGGTGAAATTCCAACGTCGACAATAAAGCCGTCCAGTTTTTTCTTCCGGTCCGTCATAAACGGTAAAATCCCATAAGTCATACCAGCTCCTCTCATCTATGTCTGAAATAGTGGCACCATTAATATCGGTGATCAATTGCGCCTCAGAAGTAAACGTGTAATTGTCCTGTAGAAAGGCGATATAAAAGGATTGATCTGAACCAGTGGTATTGGTATATTCTAGTGGTGTGTATCCTCCAGTATTGTATGTAATTGAATTAAAAGTGAATTCAGGGCCAAGAAGCGATTCGGCAACTGTAGCAATTATCCCATCCGTTCCACCTCCGTTTGAGGTCTGCAACGTAGCAGCTTGATATGACCCGGCATCTGCATCGAAGAAGCTAGCCTGAGCTATCGTACCATCATTCTCATAAATAATTATGGTCAAGTCTTGATTGTCACCTTCAGGGTTAGCTGTAGAGGCACTGTACGCAACACCATCTTCATATCGAACTGGAATCCTCCTTATACCATATCGGAGTGTTTCCCCAGCCCGCAAGTAGACGTATAGTCTTTCAGCAGCGGATGCACTTGGATCCAAAAAATTATCAGTGGCAGTCCCGAATCCATCATGCTCTAACCAAGCGAAATCATCGTTATCTCCACTTGGTGTGGCAGCTGGGATATCTAACGCCGCTGTTCCTTGATAATTAGGAGCTAGAATTCTGGAGCCTTGTCCTAACAGACCAATGGACAAGCACAGGAGTGATGCTAAGAGTAGGAGTTTCTTCATAGGAGGGTAAAATTGACTCAATTAACTTTCAAAAATAAGCATTTTTGAAGGAGTGACTGCAAGTAAAAATCGAGCCAAAAATGTCTAGTTCCGCAAAAACTATCCACCCACCTTTTTAAACCGTTTTAAGTAATTCACACTACCTAACAACTCCGTTTCTGTCTATGGCAATATAGGCGATCACATCGCCTTCGGGGAGTTGATCTTGAGGGAAGTAGAAAACGGTAAGCTGATCGAGCATGTCATCGTATCTAAAGCTCACAGGTTCTTGGATGGCAGTCACCAGATTACTCCACTTGATGGTACCGACACCATTCGTCGCAACAAGCAAAAGATTGTTTTCTGTGAGGGTAGCATCGAACAAGTAAAAGCCGAAATAGGGAGTTGGAAGAATCTGAGCTGAGGTGTTTTCGCTCGTCATTTCGCCTACTTTGAAGGTTTTCTTGTCCAAAATGCCGCGAGATGGCCCACTCCAAACAACAAACGATTCTTTGGATGATACATTAAGACCAAAGGCGATTTTAAGTGAATCTCCGGCTACTCCAAGTGTCCTGTACTTTTCTGTAGATCCTTTTTCAAAAAGAGGTACTTTGTCAGTTTCAGATATCGCCCATCGATCTAGGCTGTCGAGAGCATTTGATCTTGATGCCCAAATGATTTTCTGTGTGCTCAACCAATCACCCAAATCATCAACGAACTGGCTAAATCCGGCCGAACCACCGTAGTACGTCTCCAAAATACCAGGATAGCGATTTGTAGCTATGGTGACTTTATCAGGAGTGGATATGTCTGAGTAAATGGTGGTCATGCTGCCAAGCTCCTCTATTATTTGATTGGCGGTAGAGCGCCTAGCGAAAATATTGGTGGAGTCAGCAAGCATAGGGTTAATGGTGGCGCTGCTGAGTTTGCTTACCTCCAGTCTTCCTGCCTTCAAATCCAACACGGGTTTAACCGGGCCATCCGAGTCGTACTTTTCAAAATCTGTCTGAAGGGCATTCGTAGAAACCGAGTTTGGTCTCTGGCCAGCATCGATCATTTGCTGTGCGGTTTGAATCTCTGATTCTATATTTTCAATGATGTTCTTGTATTCCTTCACAGCGTAATAATCATTTTTCAACGCAGCTGCCCAGGTTTCATAATCCCACAGTTCAAGTGCACCTGAGAACACATCGACTTGAGCCATACCGTCCGAGCCGTGTGTTTCAATGAATTTGAAATTGCTGAAACTTTGGTAATACTCCGATCCTAACTCTTTGGAGGCTGCTTTTAGGTCATTGGTCAGAGTATAAAGCCCCTGGGCATTGTCTCTGATTTTATCTAGCATGACCATGTCTGCGTCTGTCAAGGCAAAAAGTAAATCGCGTCGGGAGTCTGCCTTGTCTACCATTTGCTTGTAGAGTGTGGCACTCAAATTATTTCGGCCGTTGATACGGTGCAGCAGGGTGTTGAAATTCCGAAGCGCTTGATTTCTTTCTTGAACGGCTTGGATTTTCTTCTCAATGTCCAGGTGCACGTCGGATAGTTTGATTCCAAATTCTCCGGTGCGCATGTCTCGCCGATGGAAATTCATATAAAATTCTTCATTCTTGAGCTCCTTCTCATTAATCAATGAAATGGCTTTGGTGAATAACAAAACCGAAGAGTCGGCCGCATTGGACAGTGCCGAGGTGTCTGACAGAATGTCCATTGCATAAAAGTGCTTCTCGAGAATGAGCCCAAGTTGCAGGTGTCCGTTTGGATGCTCACTTCCTTTTTTGTCGGTAGCCAAGAACTCCCGTAGCATGGGTTCTCCTTTTTCATAATCACCCTCATTCAAGATGGGGAACAGCTCTTTGTATTTGATTTTCTGTGCACTTGATAGTAGTGGGAGAAGTACCAGAAGGGCGATGGCTATTTTTGAGAACTTCATTTTAATTAAATGCGTTTGTTTGGTTCAAGCAAGCATAAATTTAATAAACCTTGCAATCTCCAAATAATTAGTTGGATTACTAGGTGATAAACCCCAATAATGACTAAAAAAATAAGAAAGGAAGTTAGAGAATGGGTGATTCTCCTCACGGTAGTGGGAGTTCTATTCTGGACAGGCTGGTACAAAGATGTGGCAAGTCTTCTTCAGCGAGGACTATTGGAAACCGGACTTCTCAGTCCTGATAAAACTGAGGCTGTGGTAGAAGCTTCCTACGATTTTCAACTTATCAATGTCGGGGGAAAAACTATCCATTTCACTGATTTTGAAGGCCAAACTGTTTTCATGAATGTGTGGGCGACTTGGTGCCCACCTTGCATAGCTGAAATGCCAGACATCCATGATCTTTATGAGAAGGTGGGTGAAAAGGTCAGTTTCGTAATGCTTTCTGTAGACGACAACCCCGAAACGGCATTGAAATTTGTTGAAAGAAAAGGATTTGAGTTTCCGATTTATTTTCTCAAAACCGATCTGCCCACTGAGTATTCTACGAGTACCATCCCCTCTACTTTTGTTATTTCCCCTGATGGGAAAATCGTTGTGAGACAACACGGGCTTTCTAAATATGACACTAAAAAATTTAGGGAATTCCTTCTAGGACTCTGAATAAACCAGACCTCCTCGAGATACGCCCGTGGCGGTGCACAACCGATACAAAATCCTGCTTGCCACATTGGCATCCCATGGATGATCGCCTGTTTCTGACAGGTCAAAACCGATAATCTTCCGTCCGGTCCGTGCCACTGCTTCAATGAGTGAGGTGGCTTCATAAAAGCTCAATCCTCCCGGAACTGGTGTGCCGGTGTTCGGGCAAAGACCAGGCTCCAGGCCATCTATGTCAAAACTGATGTACACTTTTTCAGGGAGTTCATCGACTATCCTTTTCACGATATCCTCCCAGACGATTCCGCTTCTCATTTCCTTTCTGATCACTTCATCGAAGTGAACCCGTACTTTTCCTCCCAGCATGTCGACCATATGCTCTTCTTCTTCACAAAAATCTCGGATGCCGACCTGCACAAGCTTTGATAAAGAGGGCACCTTCAGCGCATTAGTCATAATGGAGGCGTGCGAATATTCAAAACCTTCATACGCTTCACGCAAATCCATGTGTGCATCGACCTGCAGAATTCCAAAATCGTGGTGCTTCTCACCTAGTGCCTGAATCAATCCCAATGGCGTAGAATGATCACCACCGACTGTTCCTACAACTTTGTTCTGCATCAGGTAGCTGGTCGCTAATTCGAACAATTCCTGATTAAGCCTATGGCCAGCTCGTGTCACGTTGGCAATATTGACAAAGTCTGACATGCCAAGCTCATCCTCACCTTCCAACTTTTGGATAAGATTTTTGGCCAGTAAGCGATTTTCTAGGGATAATTCTTGCCAACCCGTTTGCTCGGGTAACATCGTCACAGGATAAAGGTGCCCCCCTTTCAAATGAGGCAGGGCAAAATCCAGCTGTGATGACTCTTCCAAAATTCTTTGGGGCCCCCGGGCCGTACCATCACTGTAGGAGACTGTCACGTCCCAAGGAACAGGTATGAGTATAAGGTCGGCTTCCTCTTCAGCATACGGGAAACCAAATAATTTGCCTTTTTGGCCAACTTCACTAGGATCAAATTTCATTACTTCGGCGATCTGTAATAATCAAAGTAAGCAGTTCCCTTGGACATTTCCGCCCACCTTCCATCAAAGTTCATCCTTACTATCCCCGAGGTTCTCACATTGCCGATGTTTTCATTGGTGAGGTACTCCGCCAGGTAAGTAACGGAGGGATTGTGACCAATGAGACATACGCAGTGCCAAAGATCATCGAGGCGGTTGACCTGCTCTAGCATCTCCCGAATGGAGCACAAATACAGCGATTCCTCAAAATCTATTCTCTCCTTTGAAAATTTCAGTTCTTCCTGGATGTGAAGGGCCGTTTGGGTGGTGCGGAGCGACGAACTGACAATGAACCTATCAGGCAATTCTTTGGCGAAAATGAGTTGTGCTTGCTTGCGAGCGTCGCGCATTCCACTGTCGATAAGTCCCCTGTCAAAATCATTCAACCCTGGTGTCTGCTCCGCTTTGCCGTGACGCATCAAAAAAAGTGTTTTACTCAAAGTCGTGATCTTTATTTGAATATTCCTTACCTAAAGGTAAGTGTTCGGTGGGAACCAAGTGGCTTTTGGTTTTGTAATCTTTTTTTCCAAATATTTGGCGCAATTAATACTTATGGGTAAAAATTTAGTCATCGTAGAGTCACCGGCCAAGGCCAAAACCATCGAAGGTTTTCTGGGGAAGGATTATCAAGTGAAGTCGTCTTATGGTCATGTGCGTGATCTCCCAAAAGGAAACGATGCGATTGACGTAGCGAATAATTTTGCCCCGACCTACGAAATATCAAAAGACAAAAAGGAAATCGTAAGGGAGCTGAAGAAGCTGGCCAAAGCAGCCGAGATGGTCTACCTCGCATCGGATGATGACCGAGAAGGAGAGGCAATCTCGTGGCATCTAAGTGAGGCCCTGGACCTTTCGGACGCCAAGTCGCGCAGGATTGTATTCAGAGAAATTACGAAAAGTGCCATTCAGAACGCCATTCAAAATCCGAGAGGAATAGACATTGATTTGGTGAATGCTCAGCAAGCAAGACGGATTCTGGACAGGCTGGTAGGCTTTGAACTATCGCCCATATTGTGGAAAAAAATTAAGGGTGGGCTTTCTGCGGGCAGGGTGCAGTCAGTCGCGGTGCGTTTGGTGGTAGAGAGGGAGCGCGAAATAGAAAAATTTGTTCCTGAGTCCAGTTTCAAAATAATGGCTCATTTTGCCTTGGAAGGCGACAAAATTTTAAAAGCAGAGTTACCAAAGAAATATAAGACGGAAGCCGAGGCAAAAGTATTTCTCGACACCTGCAATGGCGCTGATTTTACCATAGAAAATCTGGAGCAAAAACCGGCTAAAAAAACTCCTGCACCCCCTTTTACCACCTCCACTCTTCAGCAAGAAGCTTCTCGAAAACTGGGCTTCTCTGTGGGCATGACCATGACCATTGCTCAGCGACTTTATGAGTCCGGCAAAATCTCCTATATGCGTACAGATTCCTTGAATTTGTCAGACGAGGCACTTGGCAAAGCCAGTGCGGAAATCAACAAATCATACGGAAGTGAATTTGCAAAAACGAGGGTTTTCAAAACAAAAAGTCAATCCGCTCAGGAAGCTCACGAGGCTATTCGCCCTACTAACTTTTTTGATCACACGGCTGGTGCGGATGAGGCTCAAAAGAAACTGTATCAGCTTATTTGGAAGCGTGCCATTGCCTCCCAAATGGCCGATGCGATATTGGAAAAAACCACCGCAACAATCGGCATATCCACCTCTGAGGAAAAACTACTCGCCAAAGGGGAAGTAGTGAAATTCGAGGGTTTCTTGAAGGTGTATTTGGAATCCAAAGACGATGATGAGGACGAAGAGCAAGCAGGAATGTTGCCCCCAATCGCCATTGGTCAGGAGTTGACATTGGCTGAGATGATCGGAAGAGAGGGCTTTACCCGGCATCCCGCCAGATACACGGAAGCCACCCTCGTGAAGAAGCTTGAAGAAATGGGAATCGGACGACCTTCTACCTATGCGCCAACAATCTCAACTATACAGAAGCGTGATTACGTGGAAAAAGAAAGTCGTGACGGTGTGGAGCGCAACTATCAGGAACTAACTCTGGCAGGTGGTGCCGTAAAATCCGAGACCAAAACAGAAATCACCGGAGCTGAAAAAAACAAGCTTTTTCCCACGAACACAGCCATGGTGGTGAATGATTTTCTGGTAGATCATTTCTCCAATGTGGTAGACTATTCTTTTACTGCGAACGTGGAAAAGGAATTTGATGAAATCGCTGATGGCAAAATGCCATGGGCAGAAATGATCGATAAATTCTACGGAGGGTTTCACTCGGATGTGGAAACCACCTCCCAGATAGAAAGATCAAAAACGGGCTCTCAACGGGAACTCGGCACTGACCCTAAAACAGGCTTGAACGTATATGCCAAGCTTGGGAAGTTCGGAGCGTACGTGCAATTGGGAGAATTGGTAGAGGGGGAAGAAAAGCCCAAATATGCCAGCCTCAAGCACGGACAACTCCTGGAGAACATAACGCTCGAAGACGCCATGGATCTCTTCAAACTACCCCGCGAAGTAGGAGAACTTGACGGTCAACCCATGACGGTAGCTATAGGACGTTTCGGGCCTTATGTGCGGCACGATGGCAAATTTGTTTCCTTGAAAAAAGACCAAGACCCTTACACATTGACCGAGGAGCAAGCAGTGGCGCTGGTATTGGAGAAACGGGAGGCGGATGCCAACAAATACATCAAGACTTTTGATGAAGACGAAACCATTCAAGTCCTCAACGGACGCTACGGCCCGTACATAAAAGCTGGCAAGAAGAATGTGAAAATCCCAAAGGACATGGTGCCCGAAGACCTAACCTACGAGCAGTGCAAGGAACTGGCAGATAAAGCGCCCGAAAAGAAAGGGAGGGGTAGGAAGACAGCAAAAAAATAAATGAGAAGAAGTGATATTCAATTAGTCGAAGGACCCATTTATGCGCTTCACGTAAAAGAACCCAAAAACCGTCCTCTACTTGTAAGCTTCGGTGCAATGGCAGAAGAACCTCTATTTTCTTTTAGAGGGGTGACAGATAATCTTTACGATATTCAAAAGGTTTTTATTAGAGATACGGCATTGCTGTATTATCAAGCTGGCCTTCCTCCTGTCACAAATAACATTTTACAGACAGTTACATATCTCAAGAATTTGATAACTGAGATGAGTCCAAGTCGCACCGTTTTTATTGGACAGTCGGTAGGCGGTTTTGCCGCCATTCTATACGGCACTTATCTCAATGTAGACGCTGTTCATGCAATCAGTGCACTTACTGATCTGTCTAAACCTGAATACATTTTTTCCAAACATGTACACGCAAAAATGATGGAGACTTGTTCCAATGAGCATTTTCAGCTAAGTAAACACATGGAAAATCTTCACTATCAGACAACCATAAATCTTCATTTTGACGAGACCTATGAATTCGATAAAATGCATGCTGTATTCATCGAAAAGAATGAAAATGTAATCCAGCATAGGTATGCTTTCGGAGAACATAACCTTGCTATGGAATTACGATCTAATGGAAAGCTCTTAGAAATTATTGAGCAAGAATTGTACGAGAGCAAATTAGGTAATTGACCAATATTTTTGATTGAGGGGGAATTAAAAGGAGAGTCAGAATATGAAAGACCATAGTATCCATGATGTAGAAGGGGCCATTTATGCTATTCAAATTAAAGTTCCTCAAGCTAATAGACCTCTTTTTCTAAGTTTTGGGAGCATTACTGATGATGTCAAATTCGCATTCTGGAACGAAGTAGATGATTACTTAGATATTCATAGAATTTTGGTTAGAGATCCTTCAAGGTTATTTTACCAAGCTGGACTAGCCCCTCTCACATCCAACATCCCTGAAACAATTGCTTACCTCAAGCAAATGATCCAAGATATGAAACCTTCGAAGATTGTGGTTCTTGGGGATATGGTCGGTTCTTATGCAGCGATACTCTTTGGAACCCACCTAAATGCCGATGAGGTCCATGCTTTCTCCCCGATCACATACTTATCGGATAGGAACAGACTCATTTGGAAACAGGCATATGATGAAATGACCGCTCAATGTACCGATGATTTTCTAGACCTTAAAAAATCACTAGGACAGATAGACTACAAGACTCAGATTAACATTTACTACCACCACACATTTGAATACTACTCCTTTCATGTGGAAAACATTCAGGATTGCCAAGGAATCACCCTCCACAGGTATCCATTCGGCAAGCACAATATTGTAAATAGACTAAAAGAGTCTGGTGAGCTAGCCAGCATTATCAACAAAGCCGTGACCACCGCCGCTAAATAAGGACTGGATCACACGTGATTGCTCAGCATCACCGGCATGATCAGCATTAGGATATCTTCGTTTTCTT
>CAYORY010000019.1:0-18842 GCA_964406435.1 uncultured Roseivirgaceae bacterium
ACCAACCTGGTGCCGATCTATGAATCGCGCCAATCATTACATCCTATTTTCAGTCATTCTTCCGACGACTATTTTGGTTTTCTGGAAGATGAAGAAGGCGAGTGGGAGGAATCGTCACTTGGAGACCATACCCTGGAGATTGGGATTGGGAGGTTGCCCGTGAAGACAATTCAGGAAGCCAAAACGGTCGTTGATAAAATCATTCGTTACTCCACCAGTCCCGCGGCTATGGGCAAATGGAGAAATGAAATCGTGTATGTGGCGGATGATGGAGACGGAAACATTCACATGGATCATGGAGAGGCTTTGGCGGAGATCGTGAACAACAGCAGTGATTACAACACTCGAAAATTGTATCTCGATGCTTTCGAGCAGGAAGTCACTCCTTCACGCGAGCAATCCTCGGCTTTGACCAGGGCTATTAATCTGGCAGTGAAAAATGGAGCATTTTTTATTGATTTTATCGGTCATGGAAACACCTCGCAGTGGATGGATGAAAGTGTGCTGACTGTGGCGGAGATTCGCTCTTTCACCAACTATCAGCGCCTTCCAATTTTCGTGACTGCCACTTGTGAGTTTGGCCGCTACGACAATCCTCAAATAGAATCGGGAGCTGAGCAATTGCTACTTCTGGATCAAGGGGCAGCCGCTTTGCTCACCACCACTCGTCCTGTTTTTGCCAACACCAACTATTTTCTGAATGAAGCTTTTCATCAAGCCATTTTGGGAGTCGGAATTGATGGAGATATCCGGCTGGGTGATATCCTGAAATACACCAAAAACAATAGCCTTCAAGGGCCAGTCAATCGAAACTTCGCTCTGCTGGGTGATCCAATGATGCGGCCTGCCTATCCAAAGTTCGAGGTAGTGGTGGATCAGTTTCAGGGAGTGGAGCCCGATACACTCTCGGCATTGGAGAGGGTACTGGTGACCGGCAGCATTCGCTCCAATGATATTATTCAGCAGGATTTCAATGGGAGTGTTTTCGTGGATTTGTTCGATATACCCACCGACAAAATCTCAAAAGGGCAGGAGAGCAATCCATACGCCTACACGGAGCGGGACAATGCCCTCTTCAGAGGTGAGGCCACAGTGAGCAGTGGAGAGTTCAGTGTGGAGTTCATCCTTCCGAGAAACATCAGCTACAAGAATCAAAGTGGAAAATTGCTTTTTTATGCAGTGAGTGAGGAGACAGGTGCGGATGCCTCTGGCTCATCAAAAAATCTGGTGATCGGGGGTACTGACAAAACGTCCCCTGAAGACTTGACCTCTCCCCAAATGACGGTCTATTTGAATGAGCCCTCTTTCAAGAATGGTTCAAGGGTAGGCTCAGGAGCGATTTTGATTGCTAAGCTATCGGATGAAAGCGGCATTAACAGTAGTAATTCGGGTTTCGATCGGGGCATCACGCTGGAGTTGAACGGTGATCTTTTGGAGCTCAATGATTACTATACGTCGGACTTGGACGATTTCACCAAAGGGACTGTGGTCTATCCTCTTCAGGATTTGGAACCGGGGCGATACACGGCCAAAATTAAAGCCACGGACACTTACAATAATCCGGTAGAGCGCACAGTTGAGTTTGTAGTTTCGAACCAACCGATCCTTCAGACTTTTAATTTCAACGTGTACCCCAATCCTGCAAGAACTTTCACGCATTTGACCTTTGATCATGATAGGGAAGGGGAGTCACTTGAGATCGAAGTTTCACTTTATTCGCTGAATGGCGAACGAACTATTTCTCAAATGGAGATCGTGGATTTTAGCAGCAGGACGGTAGAAGTGGAAATGAATTTTAGTGGAAATAGGATACGTGATGGGCTCTACCTTTACAGAGCCATAATTAGAAGTTTGGCAGATGGGGCCTCTAGCGAGCTTACCGGAAGATTGGTTATTCGGAATTAGCATAACTTTGGCCTCCTTTAATTGAAGAAAATTGATGAAGAGAATACTGTTAATTTTAGTGGCAATTACCCCACTTTTAGCTTGGGCACAGAGCAGTACTATTTCCGGGCAGGAAAATAATCCCATTACTGTGGCAGTACCATTCGTAAGTTTTGCCCCGGATAGCCGAGCCTCGGCCTTGGGAGATGCCGGAGTGGCCTCAAGTCCAGATCCTTACAGTATTCATTGGAATTCAGCAAAGCTGGCATTTATAGAAGATGAGATGGGTTTTTCCTTCTCTTATTCCCCATGGTTAGGTAACATCGTGGATGACATGTCGCTTAACTACCTGACGTTTTTCAAAAGACTGAACAACCAGGAAACCATTGGCGTGTCCATGCGCTATTTCGATATGGGTGAGTTGATATTGAGGGATGATGAAGGCACTGACTTGGGCATAGAAAACCCCAAGGAACTGGCGCTAGATGGAGCCTACTCACGCAAGCTTACTGAAAACCTGAGCGTGGGGATTGCAGGGCGTTTTATTTGGTCGAATCTTACCGGCCAGCTGAACAATGCCGCAGGCGCAAAGGCGGGAACGAGTATTGGCGTAGATTTCGGGGTGTACTACAAGAAGCCATTCATACTAAGTGGCAGAAATTCGGAGCTGGCATTGGGTATGAATATTTCAAATATCGGACAAAAGGTGTCCTATAGCACGGAGGATAATGAGGATTTTATTCCCGGCAATTTAAGACTGGGGACCGCCTTTACGACCAATTTCGATGCATTCAATAGCATCACGATTTTGGTGGATGTGAACAAACTTTTGGTGCCGACTCCCCCAATTGTGGACGATCAAACAGGTGAGATAATTGCCGGAAAGGATCCAAATCGATCGTTACTGAGCGGTACTTTCGGCTCCTTCGGTGATGCACCCGGTGGATTCTCCGAGGAGGTCAAGGAATTGACTTATTCTTTTGGTGTGGAGTATTGGTACAAGGACATCTTCGCGGCACGAACAGGGTACTTCAACGAGCATGAGCTTAAGGGCAATCGAAAGTACTTCACCGCTGGTGTGGGATTCCGATACCAGGTTTTTGGTGTTGATTTTTCCTACCTGATTCCGCAAGTACAAAACCATCCATTGGGTGATACGCTGCGACTTTCGTTCATATTCAACCTGGATAAGACGAACCCGGAGGCGGGAAACTAATCTTCCCGGAGTACGAGTCTACCGTTGGAGATTTGTATGTCGACGTACTCAAACCCAAGAATCTCTCTTCCGGAATAGTCGAGCAAACCCACCTTTCCATTTCGGGTGGTGCGGATTCGATTTTCACCTAAGTCATTTATAGATTCATAGGCGGGAGAAAGACGTAAGATTCCCTTTTGGTCGGCAAATCCATGGCGACCCAAGTCATCAGAGAGCAAGTAGTTTCCGTGTGAGGTGCGTTCTATCGTAGGATAAACCGGTGAGGTTATTTCTCGGCCATCCGTGCTCAAGAAGCCGTACTTGTTGCCTAGCCGATAGGTGGCTATTCCATTGCTGAATGCAGATACTTCCTCATAGTGAGGTTGAATGACCAGCCGTTCGGTTTTGTCTATAAACCCCCATTTTCCGCGTAGTTTGACTGGTGCTAAGCCTTCTGAAAAAACCCTGGCCGAATCGTACCGGTTAGCAATTCGCAATTTCCCATCCGTATCCACCAATCCGTATTGATCATTTTTTCTAATAAGAAAATAGCCCTCTGAAAATCCCGCTACATCCTGAACCATGTCCCGTGCTTCCAACACTTTCCGTCCATTTTCATGAATGAGTTCCGACCATTCAGATTGTAGCTCAAAGTAGTCGCTCCATTTGCTGATGGAGGCATATTCGGTGTTGGCTAGCGGTTTGCCGCGTTTCCCTATGACGCTGAAATTTCCTTCATGAAAGAGCAAAAGCATATCGTCGCTGGATATCAATTGGTCAATGGTTTGGAAAAGTGGAAATCCGGAATCGTCAAAGAGGTAGTAGCCGTCATTCTTTTGTGCTATGAAATGACCTTGCCAATGATTGATCTTATTAAAATTGGGCGGCAGCACCCAGCCGTGTTCGGGATGATGGACCCCCCACTGATGAATGTACTTCACCACGGCTTTGGATCCGATGATATCACCGATTTCATCGTATCTAAAGGCACTTAGTTCTTTGGTAGCCCCATCCAGAATGGCCCAATAGTCATGCTTTTTAACGGCCAAGTACCTGCTGTTTTTGCCTATTACCTGCTCAAATTTCTTGTCAGAAATTTTGTGACCATGGCGGTCATGGACCCACCACTGATCTTTTTCTTTGGCGACCAGATAGTGACCAATCGTTCGGATGGAATCACTGTTTTGGAGAACGGGTGTGCCTGTGATATCTAATGCCATCCAATTGGATTTTCCGTTGGATCGTGCGATGATGTGCTGCTGGCCTCTTGCCACATATTCATACTCTTCGGAAATGGGTTGACCATTGGAGTACAACTGAAAGAATTCATTTTTGTACACGATCCACTCCAGGTTCCATCGGGCCAATGAGTCGCCCATGACCCTGAAGTTTTCTCCGGTCGGGTCTGTGAGCCAATTTGAGAATGGAATAAGTTCTCCTTCCGTGGTGATTCGCTTGTTTACTGCAGGGATTATTTCCACTCCATCCCAGGAAATTTTCCCCACTTTCCCCCGATGGTTGGTGATGAGGTGGCTCCTTTTTTCCTCGAGTGCGTCGAGTGATGAGGCCAGTTTTTCTCCATCCATGGCATAGATATCGTACTGTGCATTGGGCGATTGGGCGATGATAAGTTTTTCCACCAGTCTGATGCTCGTATACTCAATCGGGGTAGCCCATTTTAGTTCCTTGGTCAATACTCCTTTGAGAAATTGCGACTCCTCTAACTTGGTCGCTATGGCCAGGTTATCTTCCAAGTCCAGTGCGAAGTAGTCGAGATTGAGCATGACTTTGCCTTTGTCATCTATTAGTCCATAGAAATACCTGTTGGTGAATTTTCCCTGGATGGCAACCTTATAATACCCTCCAAAAAAGGGTTCCATTTTGTCATAAATAGCCGGAACTAGTGCCTTTCCGGAAACAGAAATCAAACCCCATTTCTTACCGTTCTGTACACCAATTGTTTCATTGAATGGTCGATCGTCACTATTGGTCCAGCCGAGTTTTTCATAAACGGGCTGAATGGTGATGGTTCCATTGGCATCTTTCAAGCCAAAGAAATTGTCAGATTCGAAGGTTTGGTAATTGTTCTGAGCAAGGACTTGGACACAAGCCAGCAGCAATAGTGAACCTAGTTTCATCCTGCGCTCAGGTCTTTTTTTCTGAGGTTTTCTCGAGGTTAAAAATATCGTGCAGTGCTTCCACCAGCGTTTCTGCTTCCCCTCTTTTACAGGCGGCTTTTAACTCAAGCACAGGCAATTTGATGACTTTCTGAATCATGCTTTTAGTCACGCTGTTGATCAACTCATATTCCTTCTCGGTGAGTTTTTTGAAGTGCTTTGCTAGCTCTTCCTGGCGAATTTGCTCCAGCCGATCTTTGAGGAGTTGAATGGTCGGCGATACCGTCATCTCATCTGTCCAGTTGGTGAAGTCTTCCAAGTGTTCGTTCAAAATCTTCTCCACTTGCCCAACGGATTTTTTTCTAATCTCCAGCACCTCCGAAGCTCTCTCTTCTATCTGATCTACATTATAGAGCACAGTGCCTTGAACGGTCTCCACTGATTCGTCAATTACCCTCGGTACCGACAAATCGATGAGCAGTTTTTGCGTGAGGGTCGGCTTAATGTCTGCGCCCGTAAGGAGCAGTTGATCTGAGGTAATGGCGGCAATAATCACATCAGCTTTATTGGCCTCCTCATGGAGGTTTTCAAAATTGGCTACTCTATACCCTCTCTGGTTTGCAAGTAGTTCTGCTCTTTCTCTTGTGCGATTGATGATAGTCACATCGGTGAAGCCGCCGAGATTCTCTAAAACATTCTGGCCTATTTCTCCAGTGCCTATCAGCAATATTCGGGGGTCGTTGAGCATGCCTGACAGGGTGGAGATGAGTGATACGGCTACACTTGCCACTGACCCAGATCCATCGCGAAAGGCCGTCTCCTGTGTCACCCGCTTGTTTGCGAAAAAGATCGTATGCATGAGTCGGTGGAGCATAGGTCCGGCCATATTTTCGTCAGCAGCCCATTGATAGGCACTTTTCACCTGATTAATGATTTGGATATCTCCCAACACTCGGGCGTCCAGCCCAAGACTTACTTTGAACAAATGCTCAACGGCCTTTGAGCCTGACAGTGAGTGCACATAGGGTGCAACCTCGGCATAATCGAGTGCTTTTTGAATACATGCCAACTTGATCACTTCTTCTTCGAGGGGAGTGATGCTACTGAAATATATCTCCGTTCGGTTGCAGGTAGATACCACCATCGACTCGGTAATGCCGTGTACCTCTCTTAGTTTTTTGAAAAACTCCTTGGTGTTATCCTCCTGAAATGCTAATTTTTCTCTTAAGTCTAACGGTGAGTCCCGATGACTGATTCCTACAAATCGAAAATGCTGATTCATGATCTTTTATCCTGCCTGCAAATGTATTGGATTAAGCGCATTGCGAGATACAAAGTTGTCCATTCCAACACTTGAATAGTATGAGATTAATCAGAAAATTCAGAAGGTTTGTGATGGACGTGTTTGGGTTTTCCAAGACGGAAACTAACGGATTCCTTGTTTTGATGTTGTTGGTCTTTGCTGTTGCGGTTATTCCTCGTGTCTATTTTCACTTCTATGTTCCAGATTTTGACTCTGGTGAGTCATTGTCATTGTGGGTGCTTGAAATGGAGAAGTCCATAAAGGTGGAGGAGGAGAGAAAAAAGAAGGAGGAATTCAATACTAAAAGAAAAAATGTATTTGTTGATCCCAATTCGGATTCTGCCGAAAAGCTAGTAGAGGCAGGGTTTCCAGAGAAAATGGCCAACCGAATAGTGAACTATCGAAGTAAGGGAGGGCAATTCCGTAAGCGTGAAGATCTGAAAAAAATATATGGATTTTCGGATGAGTTGTACGACAAGGTCAAAGCGACGATCGTGATCCCTGAAAGAAATAAGCTGGAAGAGTCCATAGAAGTTTATGCTGCTGTAGACCTTGAAGAGAATTTTTCATTCGACTTGAACACCGCCACGTCTGAGGAGCTACAGAAGGTGAGGGGTATCGGGGAAGTTTTGAGTAAGCGGATTTTGAAATACCGCGAACTTCTGGGGGGGTATCAGGACATTACCCAACTTAATGAAGTGTATGGTTTGAAGCCTGAAGTGATTAGTGAAATCTCAAAGCATTGCTCTATCATCACACCGCACAACCAAATTTCTCTAAATAAAACAGATTCTATTAAAGTCCTGGCCAGTCATCCATACATAGATTACGGTCTTGCCAAGATCATAATTAACTATCGAGAAGTTCACGGCGATTTTGGTGACATCAGCGAACTCAAAAACATAAAAGTTTTGGATGATAGTCTCTATCATAAAATAGCTCCTTATCTTTCTCTTTAGTCACCAGACTTGAGAATGGAGAAAATCTTACAATCGTATCTCCGCCGACTAACCAATCTTTCCGGCAATAACCGATCGCTACTCCTACAGCGCTTGGTGACCGATCATTTCATAGACATTCATGACCTCAACTATGCGCTGGAAGAACCCAGTTTCAAGATTATTGATGGATTGATCGCTGGCTCGTCACGGTTGTCACTATGTGATGAAATGGATAGCAGGGATGCTGCATCCAATGTGATTAGTCGCCGGTTGAAGAAAATCCAGCGGGTGGACAGATTCATTTTTGAGGAGCGTGGCGCCAAGGATTTGTATGTAGGTTGGCCGTTTGTCCAAGGCAAATTCTCAGATGGCACATTGGTCAGATGTCCGCTCATTTTCTTCCCGGTAGAACTAATTCTTCATCAGGGGAAGTGGGAGCTGCTGAGACGAAAAGACGTCAATACTACGCTCAATAAGACATTCCTTTTGGCGTATGCCTACTACAATAAAATCTCGCTGGACGAAGACCTGATTGAGCAGGTGATAGATGATTACGACAATGACAGCATAAAATTCCGAACTCAGCTCTACGAGTTGCTCAGAAGTAGCAAGGTGGAGGTGAATTTCAATACGGAGAATTTCACCGATCAGCTTAAGCCCTTTTTGGACCTGCGGAAGGAGCAATTGGAATCGTCAGGGCGAGATGGCGAACTGAAAATGCACCCTCACGCTGTACTTGGTATTTTTCCTCAGGCAGGGTCATACCTTGTACCGGACTACATTCACCTGCTGGATACTAAGCCGGATGGAGAGATTTCCGATTTTTTCTCACACGCCCTAGCTGAAAACAAGACCCGATTTTCGGATTTGGTAAGGGAAGAAAACACCTTTACTCCCTTCAGAATAGATGCCTATCAGGAACATGCACTGGCCCAAATCAAAAGAGGGCAGTCGCTGGTGATACAGGGACCACCCGGATCAGGCAAATCCCAACTCATAAGCAACATGGTCTGTGACTTCATTGCACGTGGCAAAAACGTGTTGCTCGTTTGCCAAAAACGAGCGGCGCTGGATGTGGTCTACGAGCGGTTGAGGTCCAAAGGCCTGACGGATTTCGTAGGCTTGGTGCATGATTTTAAGAACGACCGAAAGGTCATTTATGAGCAGATCAATAAGCAAATCGAGAGCCTGGATGAGTATGAGTCCTTAAATAATGGACTGGATACGATCTATCTTGAACGACAATTTCAGCAGGCGTCTCGAAAACTCGATCAACTAAGTGAAGAACTGATTGAGTTTAAGGAGGCGCTGTACAGCGAGGAGGATTGTGGAAAGAGTGTGAAGGAGTTGTACCTGACTTCCAGCCCCGAACGCCCGTCCGTGGCACTTAATCAAGAATACCGTACCCTGACGTACCATGAGCTGCCCCATTTCGAAAATCGGCTCGGACAATATCTTGACTATTACGAGCAATTGGAACTCAAAGAATGCTTCTGGGCAGGGGGCGTGTCATTTTCAAAATTCGGAGTGAAAGACCTCACGCGGTTGAAAGAAATCCTTGGAGAAATGGAGGGTTTCAGAGTGTGGATTGATGAAGCTGCCACGGCCTTTACTAAGCAGAAAATGGATTTTGAGACTGTCGTTCATTTTCAATCCAAACGAGAAAAATTTGATGATTTGCTAGAGGACCTTTCGGACGAAAAGGTATATCAGAAGTTTAAGGAAGTCATTGCCAAATCGCCGAAGGAGCCTCTGGAAGTGCTACTGAGACTGGAGCAGAGCATCATTGGGTGCTTCAAGGGTGCCGGGCCGGAAATATCTCTCCCCTTCGGCCAGTTGGGACGTTTTCAGGAGGCACTCGAATCCGCAATCAAGGCTCGCAAAGGACTGTTCAGTTGGCTCAAATGGAAACTCACTTCAGCAGATAAGGTATTCATCACGAGGGTGCTGATTGCCAATGATTTGCGTAGCGATAAAGAAGGTTTCGAGGTACTACTGAGCCGGATAGATAATCGCCTCAATCTGGAACATTTCATCTCCGAAATCAAGGAGTACGATTGGATGCAGGATTTCCCCAATAAACTCCGAAAAATTGATATTCAAAACTGGTTCTTCACGATCAAGGAAGCTGTGAAAGCATACAAAGCAAGAAACGATATTCGTACCCTGCCCGAGTTTATTGCCGCACCGGAGTTTGAACTGGATGCCTATAAGGAACGCGTGCAAGCCCTTATCCGAATGCTGGATGAGGTGCCTGAGCAAACCAAAAAATGGGAAGGGTACTTGAGCAAAGGCCAACTTCGATCCCTGATGATGGGTAGGATGGAATTGACCACAGCAGGTAAAGAGCTGAATCGCGATTTTGACTCCATAGTGGAGCTACACAAAATCAAGGAAAATTTTACCTCCATAGAATCGGACGTGGTGTCCAAGCTCGTGGAAGATTATACTGGTAAAGCTAACTGTCTGGCATTGTTTCACAACAGTCTGGCCCTGGCCTGGATCGATCACATAGAGACCAAGTACCCTATACTACGAGCCGTTTCTTCCAAAAAACTCGACCACATGGTGGGTGAATTGCAGCAGGCCAATCGTGAAAAAAGGATCGCAAGTCGAGACATTCTTTTGCTCAAATCGCGCGAACGCACCTATGCGGGTGTAGAATACAATCGACTGAATAACCGTACGACCTACAGAGATCTACAGCATCAGGTCACTAAAAAACGAAGAATATGGCCCATAAGGCGTGTCATCTCAGCGTACTCCGAGGAGCTCTTTCATTTGTTACCCTGCTGGATGACCTCACCTGAATCTGCCTCGGCCATTTTTCCGATGGAGCGTTACTTTGACTTGGTGATATTCGATGAGGCCTCCCAGTGTTTTTCCGAGCGCGGCTTGCCCGCCATGGCGCGTGGACATCAGATAGTGGTGGCCGGAGACGACAAGCAGCTACAGCCAAATGATCTCTACAGGGTGCGCTGGGACGAGGAAAACGAAGACAATCTGCCCGAACTGGAAGTGGATTCGCTCCTCGATTTGGCCAAAAAATATGTACCGGAAGTTTCGCTTCAGGGTCACTACCGAAGCAAATCACTGCAGTTAATTGAATTTTCAAACGAAAGGTTTTATAACGGAAAATTGAAGATGCTTCCGCACTTTGATGTGGCCAATGACCCTGAGCCGTGTATTCATTATGTGAAAGTAGAGGGCACTTGGGAAAATAATGTGAATGATGTGGAGGCAAAAGAGGTGGTGAAAATCGTGAAGAAGGTTGTTAAGGAGAATGACGAAAAATCCATTGGCATAGTGACCTTCAACGCCAGACAGCAGAACCACGTCATGGATATGTTGGAGGAGGCGGCAATCAAAGAGGGTTTCCTGATACCTGAGAATTTGATCGTCAAAAACATTGAGAACATACAGGGAGATGAGCGCGATGTGATCATTTTCTCCACAGCCTACGGACCCGACAAGGGCGGGAAGTTAAGGTTGCAATTTGGTATGCTGAATCAGAAGGGTGGTGAAAACCGCCTCAATGTGGCCGTGACGCGAGCCAAAGAAGAAATCTACTTGGTCACGAGCATTCATCCTAATGAGCTAAACACCGAAGACGCTAAAAACCCAGGACCAAGATTCCTGAGAGAATACCTCGAATACGCCTTCAGCATCAGCAAGAAGAAGTGGAAGCCTGCGCCCCACAAGGACGAAAGCCGGGGACAGGATTGGTACCTGCGCAACCAACTGCCTACACTTATCAATGAGCCGAATCTGAAACTCGAAAAGAACCACCCTTATGCAGACCTGACCCTGTCAGAATCGAGGCTTTACAAGGCGCTAGTTTTTACTGATGACGATCTGTACCACGACACCCTGTCCCCAAAGCAGGCCTATGCTTATCAGGTTTCTCATCTTTCAGAGAAGAAGTGGGAGAGTGCGCGGATTTACAGCCGGGAGTTCTGGATGGATCGTGCGACGGTCGTGGATCGGTTGGAAAAATTGGTCAAAAGAGTTTCTTAGTGGCGGTCCAGGATTTTCTTTCTTCGGCCCTGGGCCAAAAGGATCAGGCGCCCAATCACCAGCTGGCAAGGCGAATAGTGGCAGGGGAGTTCTCGGCAGGGGAATTGGTGGCGTTTTTCGAAACCAGGCCCCATCCGGATGAACAAAAGGATGCCATTCTCACGCTAGCCTATGTAGCAGAGCAATCGCCTGATCTGATGGTTCCTTATGTAGATTTTCTTCTGCAGAATTTCCATTCAAAGATTAATCGAGTGGTTTGGGGTAGTATGATTGCTTTGGCCCACATTGCATCCAAAATACCCGATAAGATGTACCAATCGCTACCGGCAGTCATCGATGCTATGCACGCAACTACAGTCGTAGGAAGGGATCATGGCTTTAAAATATTGGTGGTCTGCTATGGCCAGGAAAAATACCGCGAGGATGTATTTGCCTTGATTTTGGAAGAGATTTTACTGGCTCCATCGAATCAGGTGGGGCAATACGTCGAACGCTTCATCGAGGTAATCCTGCCTGAGCACACGGACGTACTGAAGAAAGTCCTGGAAGAATTGCGCAAGGAACTCACGGATCCTCACCACCTCAGGAGGTTGGAAAAGAATCTACGAAAACTCCATCACTAGCTCAGGCATTCTCGAACAGAGTCCACCACGAATTCAAAATGCATATCCAGAATTTCTGGTTGAATGGGCAATGAAATTAATTCAGTAGCAGCCTTGGTAGCCACGGGCACCTCACGGCAGAATTCTCGGAAGGCAGTCAGGTTTTTCATTGTGAAAGAATAATGATGGCCCAGTTGGATACCCTTCTCCAGCATTCGACCTTTGAATAGATCTCTCTGCGGCACTCGCAGGGCAAATTGATGATACACCGCACCTTCCACCAAAGGAGGTAGATATTCAAAAAACGATTTAAGTGCCTCATGGTATTGCCGGGCATAGTCCGCCCGTCTTTTGTTGTAGTCGGTCAGATGAGGGAGCAATTCACTCAATATGGCAGCTTGCAATTCGTCGAGTCTCGAATTGATTCCTACCTTTCGGATGTCTTCATCCGTCTCAATGCCGTACCATCGCAGGGCTTTTAGTTTTTCTGAAATGGAATGGCTGTTAGTCACCACTGCACCCCCATCCCCGAGGCATCCAAGATTCTTGGTTGGATAAAAACTGTAGGCTGCCACATCTCCAAACGATCCTACCATTTTCCCACCTATGTTGGAGCCATGCGCTTGGGCGCAATCCTCGATTAGTAGCAAATTATGCGCTTCACAAATTGATTGTATCTCGGCCATCGGCGCTGGATAGCCATGCAAATGCACCGGCAATACAGCCTTGGTTTTTGGGGTAATGGCGCTTTCTAAGGCCACCGGATCGATGCAGAGAGTCGGACACTTCACATCGACAATTACGGGCGTCAAACCTGCCCGAAGTATGGCCACTAAAGTGCCGTGTGCTGTGAGTGCCGGGGCAATCACCTCATCACCTTTTTGAAGTCCACAAGCTTCCAATGCCAGGATCAGCGCATCCGTGCCGGAGTTTACTCCAGCGCAGTACCGGACGGATAAATGATGTGCAAAGGCCGCTTCAAAAGTTTCGACTTCCGCACCTAGGATAAGCCGATCCGAGGCAAGGACTTTTTTGAATGCTGCTTTTAGTTCGGCCTCATACACCTGAAAGCGCAAAGCTGGATTGGCATAAACTAGTGGAGATGAGGCGGACTGTGACATCATGCGGCAAGATAAGAAAATGAGGTGTGAGAAGGTAGACTCCAAAAGCCGAATGGTCAAAAGGCAGATGTAGAAGCTTTAGGTAGAAGCATGACAAAAGACAAAATTCCTTTTGCGCCTAACACTTCGCTTTTATCCCTGTTTTGGCTGTCTGAAATGATTGGCTCGTATGTTTTTTTCTGCAAGTGCTACGGTTTCTTCCACTCGCTTTTGTCGGGTATCTGGCTTTTTAGCATTTAGAATCCATTCCAAAATGCCTCTTTTTGATGAAGGAGGAAATTCTTCCCAGTTCTGAAGGGCAATTTTATTCTTTGAAAACTGCTCATATAGGTCATCAGGAATGGTCAAATTCTCTACCTCGTCCAATGCGGTCCAAGTCCCATTTTGCTTAGCAATTTCTATCATCTCCAAGCCTGCTGGTTGCATGAGTTTAAGTTCGATAAGTTTTGCAACTTTCGTTTTGTTCAGTCGGCTCCAATTACTCTTGGGATTTCTCTTAGAGAAGAATTGATAATAACTGTTTGCATCCCGTTTGTTGGGCTTGCTATCAACCCACCCAAAACACAATGCCTCGTCCACGGCTTCTGGGTAGTACACGCTGGACATATTGCTGTCTTTTTTGTAAATGATTAGCCACACGGATGTCTCCGTTTGATGATTTTTCTTTAACCAATCTCGCCAATCCTTCCTCGACTCGGCATGAAAAGCTCGAACGTTCTTATACCACTCCATTAGCCATTCAGTGTTTCAATGTATTGACAAATTCACTTCTGGTTCTGAGCTGCTTGATTTTCTTGCTTCGAGATGGATGTTTAGGAATCATGACAGTGTTGATTTCTCTACACCATGAAGCTACGGTATTTCTTGAAACACCGTGCTTTTTAGCAGTGAATCGTTTGGACATTTGTCCGTTGAGTACTGGCTCATCGACTTGTTTTTTGAAGGCCATTGAATTCCTCTTTGTCTTGTCCTGAAATAGGTTGACCAAATTTGAAGTTCATGTAAGTTGTATTTTAAAGTGTTCATTTCCAATATTTAATGAGTGGATGGGAGGAATGATGTGCCTGGTGAGGGGTCAACATTCCACAGCTGAGGTGAGGTCTGTTTTGGTTGTAAAGAGCAATGGATTCTTTGATCCATTTGACGGCCTGTAGGTGGTTGAGGAATCCCTCTCCAATGTCGAATTCATCCTTGAGTATACCGTTCACCCTTTCGGCGATTGCATTTTCATATGGGTCATATTTGGTTGTCATGCTGATGGAGATGTTATGGCGTTCGAGAAGAGCTGTGTAATCTCTGTGGCAATACTGAAATCCACGGTCTGAATGATGAATAAGCGGGTGATCATAAGACTTGTTTTTGAGGGCCATTTTGAGTGCTTTTAAGGCATTTTCCATTTTCATGTTATCACTGAGTTCATACCCCATGATCTGCTTGGAGTAGGCATCTGTGACCAGGTGCAGATAGGCGAACCCCTGAGTGGTTTTGATGTAGGTGATATCGGCGACCCAGAGTTGTTCGGGAGCGTTGAGGGTTATGTGTTTGATACGATTAGGATGCTTGAAGAACTGATGTTTGGATTGAGTAGTGATTTGGTATTTTCTTCGTTTGGGAACTAATAGGTAATGTTTTTTGAGGATTTTGAAGAGACTGTCTCTGCCAAGTTTGATGCCGTGTTGTTGCAACTGGGGTTTGATCAGGTAGAAGAGCTTACGCGTACCGATCCTGGGCATGAGTCTTCTGATATCCCGGACCAGCTGGCAGGCGATCTGTTCGTGTTGGCTTTTTTTGGTGCTTCTTTTTTTGAGTTGGTAATAGGCTTGTTTGGTAATCCCGAGGAGCTGGTAGCGATGCTTCACTTGAATTTTTTTCCTGCTTTTTGGATCTCTTTGAACAACTGCTCGGGCAAGTACTTTTCCAACTCATCGGTACCGGTTTGTTTTTGCAACAAGGCGAGCATATCCTGCTGGATATCCTTGATGAGTTCGAGCTCTTCGATCTTGTCTTTGAGTTGTTTGATTTCCTTGTTTTTGGAGTGGTTTTTAGGACTCTTATCCATATTGAATTCTCTGCACCATGAAGCTACGGTATTTCTTGAAACACCGTGCTTCTCAGCGGCAAATCGTTGGGACATTTGTCCGTTGAGTACTGGCTCAACGACTTGTTTCTTGAAGGCCAAAGAATACCTCTTGTAGAAGTTCATTTCATTGCCAGGTCTTTTGTGTTTTTCCATGATTGACTCTCAGTTAGTTATGCTAAAAAGAGTCAACTTATTTTAGGACGAGACAAATGGGTAGTTTGGCCATTCGCTATATCGCCTGTTACCAGCTTTTAGTTTTCGGAGCATTTAGAAAGCACCCATTCCATGAAAGTTTTTACATCGTCGTTCGGACTTCTTCGTATATAGATTCCATGTGTTCCGTTACTGTTCCACTCAATTATCCATAATGATCGATATTCATGGATTTTACCAGTTATAATGTCATCATCAAGAATAGGCTCTTTCAAGTTTAAGTTTGACAGACCAGTTAGAAGCCTGTCCAATGAGTTCTGATTCAATTCGAAAGTTTGTTCGTCATAATTAAATGAAAGGGAGTCTTGTATTATCGACTTGGAAACGATCCCTTGAAGGTGTTCAGGAAAAATTCCATCTCCTGATCTCTTCAATTCTTTTGAAAGTCTTTTCAGTTCTGATTTTGTCAATTCCTCAGTCTGGAAATACGATAATTTAACAGCGTTATCTAGTTCCCGCTTGCAATGGACAAAGACTCGATTTTGAACTCGGTGAATTCTGATTATTTGACTCGTTGCATCAATATTAGAAAAATTGCAAACTCTTAATTCGAATGGCGTTAGGTCAAATGACGGTTCATTAAAAAGTGAAAGTCTAATTCTTGCACCTTCCAACTCCATGCCCAAAAATTGATTATCATAATTCTTAGTTTGTAGCAACTGATCTCTGAGTTCTGGAAAATAGAAAACAGAGTCAGGGATGTTACCTGAGTAAAGTAATCTCATAGGTTGGGCCGTTCCGCCAAAATCCAAAATCAGAAGCAAACTGACAATTACAATTCTCATGAAGTTCGAGTATCTACGCCTTGAAGTTATTGCTGGTAACGCCCAACTATCATCCGTAAGCTGGACTTTTCAAATATCTATAAAAGTATCTTATCGCACCAGCCTTTGCAAACAGCTCAGTAAGCTTATGGATGATAGTGACTGTTAGCGCCTTTATTTCATTCCTGATTCCCCCTAATTTGGCTCACAGGGTGTTCTCCAATTTCATTCGGATAGTATTCAATCAATTCGTCTATCCAGAACGTCATTTCTATATTTCCAGTAGTCTTTCTGCCTGTCCAGTATTCTCCAATTAGTTTCTTTTCGGGCTTTTCAATGATATCGAATGACATGGTTCCACAATGTTGAGGACTCCTTTCCTTTACGGTTTGTTTAGGATTACTATCATACGAATAGAATAACCTTTTAAGTTGGTTTTCATCATCTAGAATAAAACTTGCAACTAAGCTTCTACTCGTCATTTCACCCGTTCTCATTATACAGCTTATTTTGAAAAAGGATTGCTTTATTGTAAGAATTGCAGGTATTGGAGCAGGTCTATTGCCAGTTTCCGGATCAACCCAAGTTGTGTGAATCGTCCCTTTCCATGTACCATTCAAGTTTGGAAAGACAACTAACCATCCTTTGAATATTGGGAATTTCCAAAACCAAAGTGAGAATCCGGTAATAATAAGGAGATCCACTGATACAACTTTTGAAACTAGTCCCAAAACGGTAGTAACTTCCCTTAAGTCTGCACCTTGAACTTTTCCAATCAGGAAAAAAATCAAAACTGAACAGACCAATAAAAGTGTTAGACTGGTTTTGAGTTTGTAGTTATTCATCAGCGTAACCTAAAAAATTCCACATCTGGACCAAAAAGGCATTAGCACTTGATCTAGTCCATTTCCTGTCGGAATGAAAGAGGTAAAAGTGCTCACTTACTTCTCCCCAATTCTTACATTTCTCTTCCGCCTTAGTCTCAAAAAATAAGAATCGAATGGTTTCTCTCAAAATATCATTCCACGTATTGTTATCGTTAAAAATCTTGTTCGGAACGTTCCATAGCATGCACTCCAATAAAAAGGAGGTGATATCTTTAGAAACATTGATGCCATCTGCAATCATTTTATTTCTAATTGATTTATAGAGACGTACAGTGCGTTTATACCTCCTCTGAGTGTTGGAATTTTTCGTTATTCCATTTGAAACATGAATCTTTGGGTAATTGACAACTTCCTGATTATCTGATGAATAGAATTTTATCCCTTCTTCAAATCGATCTGGATTCTCACTTGAATTCCATTTGTAATTTCGATACTGAAAACAGGGTACAACATCCGCTTGCACATGATAACTATTCGAATTTATTTTAATCGATTTGTTACCGACTTTTACATTGTCTTTTCCGAACTTGGTTTCAATGGCACTAATTACATCTCTCCTGTATTCGCTAAAATCATTTGTTCCTTCGGAGAATCCATAATCAGAGTCTTTACCTCCATCAGGATACTCCGTGTAGAAAGTATCTTTAAGCATTAATGAAACATCAACATCGCTATCTAGCTTTACATTGGTATTATTGGCATAGGAACCTTGGACAACCGGCTCTATATTCTTTGCACTCAAGACTGGGTTTTTACTTAATGCATCCTTGATCATAGAAATTGCGTTGGAAATTTTCTGTTCCTCGTTCTGACTTGCTGGTTTTCTCCAACTATCTAATGCTTCTTCTGTGAATTTTGCCATGATCATTTATTGGCGCTAACGCCCAGCTATCAGGCGTGTGCTTGTTAGTTGTGAAGGGACTAAACTAGTGAAATCTGCCGAGGCTCACAACGGTGGTGAATGGCACTGCGCCAAGAAAGATGAAAAATCCTGCGAACTGAACTTTCCAGAAATCACTTAAATCTCCCAGCGGCAGATTCACGGTCGAGTTACACTGAAACCAGCCAGAACGCACGTTAGCACATGCCTGATGAGCGTCTGTTAGGGCTCGTTTACACGAGTTAAGGTGTCCTTTGAAATTAGTAGTTCGTTCGCCGAAATCAGTTGATATTCAACTGTGTCAAGAACTCTTCCAAATTGTCCGAAGTGATAATCCATGATTAAGTAAGTTCTTCCGTTCTTGGTCAGAGTTGAGAAATTGTAGTTGTCTGCCGTATATCTTGGATCTTCGTTCGAGAGAGTTCGTTCGGAATCAATGTCATAAATGGAAAGTACTCCGTGAGTTCTATCATCAAAATGGAAATGTAAAACATCCAACTTGGTTGTTGGACTGATGTCAATTATTGAGTCGTTAACGTAAGAAATTACCATGATTCCAGAATCTGTTTTAACTGTTGTTCGTTCCATCACAGGGTCGAAATCTGATTCCAGACTAATGGTGTCAAATGGATACTTCACATAGTTGGTTGCGTCCCAAACACCAGATAGTTCGTTGGTTCGTTCAGAAGTGCATCCCAGCACAAAAACAGCGATTATGAGAAAAAATTGGTTCTTCATGGCATGAGCCCTAACGACCAGCTATCGGGCGTATGTCCGCAACTGGTGAATAGCACTAAAGTAGTGAAATCTGCCGAAGCTCACAACGGTTCCAAATGGC
>CAYORY010000020.1:0-18490 GCA_964406435.1 uncultured Roseivirgaceae bacterium
GGTACCTTCTCGGTAAGTTGCCGATCGTCACGCTCTCAGCAGAGAACAACTACCTGATCACAAAATTTCAAATAGATGGCGATGGCATCAGCATCCTGCCCTCGGGCAAGAAAGACCTAAGTGCTCACCAAAAATTAATGGACACAAGGGTTGCGGAGTTGTCATTCAGTTTGGCTCTGGTAGGCGAACTCATTTCGCTTATGAAATACATCGTGGGAGGAATTGTCACCTGGCCGATTTTGATCATTCAGCTGGTGAAAGCATTCAAAAAATTAAAACCAACCTATCAACTAATCGCAACAAACTAAAACAAACACAACATGGGAAAGCAACAAGAAACTACCGCACAAAAGCTCGACAATTTCCTCTCGAACATTGTTCAGAAAATCGAGAACATCACCACGCTGGAAATCCAGACGATCGTCTCTGAAATGGAAGTGAAGGAAACAGGCACGGGGGACAAAAAGGAATTCACCGTGGTGCGAAATGCCGGGACAAGTTCCGAAGGGATGATCAGCAGAATCAAGCTGGTGGAGGGCGACATCAAAACCTACATCAGTGCTCAATTTGCCGGCGGGGAGTACCAAACCCTGCGCGAATTTCATATGCTAAAAGAAAGTCAGGGCCAGGAAATCATTCGTAAGAACATCGAGGTGATCAAAAACATCGCTACCACCCTTGTGAAAATGAAGGATGGCGATATAGACAATGGCTAAAATGGCGAAGGGAATTTCATTTGATCGGATGAAAAAGACGGGCGAGGACCTCTCCACACTGGAGATCAACACCATCGTGAAATCAGAGATGTTTGCCACCAAACCCTCTGAAAAAAACAAAACGGCCTTGTATGATCTGGCAGGCAAATATGCTGTGGAGTTGGAGCGCCTCGGGAAGAAATACTCCAACCTGATCAATCCCGACCTTAAGGAAGAAGTCTTACTCCCAGCGTCTGACGATCAGAACCTATTTCGCCAGACCAAGTACTTCCGAGGAGCAGGGATTTTCGCCTTCAGGGAATTCAGCATTTGGGCAGACTATGCCATTGATTGGATGGAGAAGCACACCCATTTTCTCATCAACTCCAAGGAAGAGCAGCAGACGGATATAAACCTGCTGAGGCGCATTGAGGTGAAGTCCATTGAAATTTCACGAATGCTGGAGTCCGCATTTGCAGAGAGAACTGGTGAGTCATTTTCTACAGAAGAAATCACGAGCTACTCCGACGAACATCCATACATTTTCCCCACAACCTGGATGAACCCCATGAGCAATCAGAGCGCAGGTCTGGTGCCATCACCCTCGGTGACACTGGAGGAAGCCAAGATTGCCGAGAAAAAAATATATCATCCGGAGAATCCCGACAATACCCTGCCCTTTGCGCTGGTCACTTTGAAAAAACGCTACGAACACTGCAAGCAAAACAGAATGATTTGTGTGCTGGAAGAATGGAAAGAGGAGTTCTTTGAGGGCAGCCCCATAGAGCTCGATCTCAAGCACAAAATGATCCTG
Source organism: uncultured Roseivirgaceae bacterium (assembly GCA_964406435.1). Taxonomy (GTDB): domain Bacteria; phylum Bacteroidota; class Bacteroidia; order Cytophagales; family Cyclobacteriaceae; genus JAAEPI01. The sequence continues at coordinate 1,510 of CAYORY010000020.1, forward strand.
CATAAGGCGCTGGACCTGGGAACAGAGCACATCGTGATGCAAACCAAGATATCGCTCAGCGGAGACATCACTACGCGCATATCAGAAAAATTTGCGGCCAATCCGCATCAGTTTGTGATAGACATGCACAACTCCTCCATAGACATTTCAGTGAATTATTGGGAGAAGATTTTCGATGCGCTGGTAGGTTTCGTCACTAAGGTGCTCAATAAAATATTGCCCGGATGATCATGGATTGGTTCTTTGGCTTTGCAAAGGGAATCTTTAAGCGATTCCTCCATCCGCTTTGGATTGCCAATAAGACCATCGTGCACTGGCGGTTTTTCTTTCAATCTCATCGAAGTTTCCGGTACCTGTATCAACTGCTCTGCAAAAGAAAGATCGTTTTTACCCTCAAGAGAAAAAACGAGAGCGTAGTGGATAGCGTGTTTTACATCACCGGTGATATCTCGGTGTTCATTTACCCCAAGGCGATCACGGGTGAATTAATGAATTACAAGGTGTATCAAAACGAGGTAAGACACCACGTTCAATTCATCAGCACACTGCCATTGATTGTGGGATCTTTAGTAGGGCACGTCCTCTGGATACGGAGCTTGTGGCGATACATCGATCTTATTTGAATAGCAATATTCTGACTATACAAAAAGCAAATTTCTTCAACAAGAATGGCTCCTGTAATTAATTGAAATTCCGCGTCCGGAATTGTTAAATTTACATAATGCCTAAGAGACAAGAGAAACTAGATTTTTGGATAGATGATCTAACAAATTCCATTCGCAATAGAATTTCAGGAGACAGTTTTCAAACGGAAGTTTCACTGCTAACAAAAAATGATCTAAAGAAATTAACCAAAAAGGCGGGCTGGAATTTTCAGTGGAACACGGAATTGGCAGATAACAGTCGAGAAGTTTTCAAATTGACAATTGTTAATAATCCCTCAGTAATTCAAGGCCTAATGAGTGTAACTATTCAGAGAGATCACGTTTACATGAATTTGCTTGAAAGCGCTCCTTTTAACATTGGTGAAGATAAACTTTACGAGGGAGTTCCTGGAAACCTGGTTGCATATGCGTGCAAACTCTCGTTTAGACATGGTCATGAAGGTTTTGTGGCATTTACTGCTAAAACAAAATTGATCGAACATTATGAATCAACTTTAGGTGCTCATCATTTTGGAGGACATAAAATGATAATACCGACTGATGCTTCAAAAAAACTGGTAGATATATACTTTAAAACATAGTTAAAAAATGAGTTTTCTTAAAGAACCAAAAGGTGTGGATTTCACAATTGAGAGTGAGCCTCTCACCGAAAAAGATAGAGAGAAAATCAGCAGGTTTATTGCTGAATACAAGCAGAAATCCAAAAAAAAAACACCACGAAAAAGAGTAACGACAAACAATAAAGACTAAAATTCTTTCCCCATTAGGCATGCATACTAAGACAGGAAAATAAAATGCAGGTCACAACACAGGTTGGTTTTGTGACTGCCTCTTTAAATATTTTCTCCCTTTCAGTAGTTCACCCCGCCACTGCCTGCATTAGCAAGCCGCAGATATAGGCTCCATACGTGCCCAAGACGTATCCCGCCACGGCCATCAAAACACCAACAGGGGCAAGGGAAGGATGAAACTCCGACGCAATGACCGGAGCAGAGGCTGCCCCACCCACATTGGCTGTGCTACCCACGGCCACAAAGAAATAAGGTGCCTTGATCAGCTTGGCCACTATCACCAGCAGCACTACATGAAAAATGATCCAGGTGAAACCAAGCAAGAATAGACCGGGATTGCTGAAAATGGCCAGAATGTCCATGTTCATACCTATGGTAGCGACCAACACGTAGATGTAGGCACGTCCCATTCGCGAAGCTCCCACTCCTTCCAGTTCTCTGAGTTTGGTGAAAGACAAAACCACTCCCAGCGTAGTGGAAATGACCACCAACCAGAAAAAGCCAGAAGTGAGGCTGTATTTTTCCAGAATTGGGAAATTCTCCGATAAAAAAGGAACGATCAAATCACTTCCAAAATGGCCCGCCCCTGTGCAGGCAAATCCGACCATCAGCACCTTCATCAAATCCGTCAAGTTGGGAATTTTGGCAATGCTACTTTGGTAGTTTTCCATTTTCACTTTGAGTGCCTCTATGGCCGACGTATCCGCTTTTAGTTTCTTGTCCAGCACTTTAGCCACAGCCACTCCGGCTATGAGCACCCCAAGCCAAATATTGCCCACAATGATGTCCACCGTCACCATCTTAGAGAAAACCTCATCACCTACATCGAATACCTCTTTCATGGCCGCTTGATTGGCTCCACCGCCGATCCATGAACCCGCTATTGTCGTCATTCCCTGCCAGGTATCGCCACTTACTAAGTCAGGTGCCAACTGCTGAAAAACAAGGATAGTAAGCGGCCCACCCACCATAATACCCACCGTGCCGGTCAGAAACATGATCAGGGCTTTAGGCCCTAATTTCACGAGCTCCTTAAGGTCCACACTTATGGTTAAAAGCACCAATGCCGCTGGCAGCAAGTACCTGGAAGCCATGAAATACAGCCGAGACTGTGAAGGGTCGATCAGTCCGGTGGCCTTCAAAATGGAAGGCAAGAAGTAGCAAACGAGCAGTGCCGGCACCCACGAGTAGAAGGTCTTCCAGAACTTTGAATTCAGATTGGAGGTGTGAAAAACGAGCCCAAGCATCAGCATCAAAATGCCGAATATGGTCGCATCGTTGGTTATCAAAGGTTGGTTATCCATAATACTCTTTTAAGATCATTTTAAACTCGTTTAGCATCATTGCCGTGGCACCCCATACCGTCTTTCCTTCCAGGTCAAAGTAAGGAGCCCTCAACTCGAAACCCGCTCTTGGTGTGACTATTTTTTCCTTTCTGAAATCATCGTCCAGAAGGTGACGCAAATCTGCCTTTACTATTTCTGCTACCTCCGACTCTTGCGGTGTGAATTGAGGCTTGGAGCGCACCGCGCCCACCACCGGCTGAATCTGGAAATTACTGGCGAAGACATAAAATGAGGATAACGTGCCAATGATCTCTACCTCTGTCTGCTTCACCCCTATTTCCTCCTCCGTCTCTCGGAGGGCAGTTTCTATTTCATTTTCGCCCTGTTCGCGCTTACCTCCAGGCAAGGCCATTTGGCCACTATGAACGCCCGGGTACTCGGGGCGTTGGATCAGGGGGAATTTCACAGTCAAGGCGTCTGGATACAACAAAATCATCACCGAACCCTTCTTGGGTGGTTCTTTGTATTCAAATTTTGATCGGTCACCATTGAGCATGGTGGCGGCCATTTGCTCACTTGCGACAAGTCCAGGCAGGTTTTCTTTTAGTCTTCTGTCTAAATACTGCTTAAGCTCCTCAAATTTCATCGCGCCAAAAATATGAAGAATTTTTGCCCATGATCATTTATATTGCTAGAACCAACAGCCAACCCTATGGATGCACTTCCGGAGTATGTGAGCATCATCTTTGTGCTTACCACAGCAGCCACCTGTGGTTTCATTCTCTTTGCGGCCTACTACGCCTTGGACAAAAAAAGGAATCCGGTAACAATCCTGGCTTGTATCCTCCTGCTTTGGTTGCTCGTCACGGGTTTTTTAGCTTTTGATGGCTTCTTCCTGAATTTCCAATCCTTCCCTCCCCGCCTCTTTGTTTTCGTCATTCCAGCCATCCTGCTTGTACTCTATTTACTCATAAATCCGGGCACGAGGACTGGCCTGATGAAAATGCCCATAACTTCGCTCACCTACATTCACATTGTGAGAATACCTGTGGAGCTTTGCCTCTGGTGGCTGTTTGGGGCAGGGCTCGTGGCAGAGTCCATGACTTTTGAGGGAGTGAATTTTGACATTCTTGCGGGTATCTCAGCGCCATTTGCGGGTGTTTTTCTGGTGGGTAAAAAGAGTAACAATAAGATCACGGCCATTCTTTGGAACCTGATATGCCTTGGCCTGGTACTGCATATCGTCATTCGCGCAATTTCGCTGACCCCCTACTTTTACGACGGTTCGGGCGCTGACCTGCAAAACGTTGGTGTCTTCTACTTTCCATTCGTTTGGCTTCCAGCCTTTGTCGTACCCATAGTGATATTCAGCCATCTTGTTTCGCTGGTTCAACTGATGAAGAAATCCGATTCTTAAGTAGCGTTTCCAAACTTCAAATTAACTTCGGGCTGTAATTCGAATTGATTTGAAAATACGTCAAGACAACTCCAAAGACCTTAAAGAATTCATCGAGGTAAACATCAGGATGAATGCAGGCAATCCAAATTATATCCGTCCGTTGGATAAGGACATCCGTGAAGTTTTTGATCCCGCGAAGAATAAGGCCCTGCGAAATGGGAAAATCCAACGCTGGTTGTTGAAGTCTGATGACGGGGCATTACTCGGCCGAATTGCCGCCTTTGTAAATACTAAATACACCAACAAAGGGGACAAAGTGAACCCTGGAGGTATGGGGTTTTTCGAATGCATCAATGATCAGGAAGCCGCAAATTTGCTTTTCGATACGGCCAAAGAGTGGCTAGCTGCTGAGGGCAAGGATGCCATGGATGGACCTATCAATATGGGTGAAAGGGATAAATGGTGGGGTCTGCTGATTGAGGGTTTTCATCCTGCACAGTACAACATCAACTATAACCCACCCTACTACAAGGCCCTTTTTGAATCGTATGGATTTGAGGTGTTCTTCTATCAAAACTGCTGGGGTATGTCATTGGAAGAAGAAGCACAGCTCGACGAACGGTTTTACACGACTCACGCCACTTTTGATGCCAACCCTGATTTTGAGGCGAAGCATTTCAAGAAGGATCAATTAGAAAAATTTGCCAGGGATTTCTGCACTGTGTACAATGCTGCGTGGGCCGGGCATGCCGGAAATAAGAACATGGCAGAAGCCCAGGCCATTAAGATATTCAAATCCATGAAGCCGGTTATCAACGAGAAACTTGTGTGGTTTGTCTACCATAAGGATGAGCCTGTGGCCATGTGGCTGAATCTGCCCGACATCAATCAGATTTTCAAGCACTTGAATGGGCAATTTAATCTGTGGGCCAAGTTGAAATTTCTTTACTACAAGAATTTAGTACCTAATTATTCCTTTGTGGGGCTTGTTTTCGGCGTAGTACCAGAGTTTCAGGGAACGGGTGTGGATTGCTACATGATCGTATCAGGTGAAGCAGACATCAAGAAGTACACGTCATTCAAGCAGCTTGAGCTTCAGTGGCAGGGAGATTTCAATCCTAAAATCAACAATATCTCGAAGAATATTGGAGCAACTATCGTAAGAAGATTGGCGACTTACCGCTACACATTTGATCGAACGATTCCTTTCGAAAGGCATCCGATCATTTAGCAAGTTTGTCCTTAAAAGCTTTTCTGAATTTTTCCACTTTGGGCCTTACCACAAAGGCACAATAGGGTTCATTTCCATGTGAGGCCAGGTACTGATGGTGATAGTCTTCTGCCGGATAGAATTTTTCAAATTTTGAGATTTCAGTGACTATCGGATCAGGCCAAATGTGAGCTTCAGCCAGCTGCACCTTGTACTCCTCAGCGATGCGCTTTTGCTCTTCATCGTGATAAAAAACGACGGAACGATATTGCGTGCCTACATCATTCCCCTGCCTGTTTAGCGTGGTGGGGTCATGCGTTTTCCAAAAAACTTCAAGAATTTCTTCGAATGAAATTTCGCCTGCATCAAAGGTTATTCTTACTGCCTCTGCATGGCCTGTTTCACCTGAGCATACTGCCTTATAGGTAGGGTTTTCCATGTGTCCTCCGCTATAGCCCGATTTCACGCTTCTTACCCCTTTCAATTCCGAAAAAATGGCTTCTGTGCACCAAAAGCATCCGTTTCCGAAGGTGGCTTCCTTTAATTCACTCATTAGACAATTGTTTGAAGACTTTTGATAATTTCTCCCTGAATGGCCACAACAGCCGAGCGAGGCATGGTAGTTCCGCCACCTGGCCAGTGAGAGGTCAGGTTGGCCAAATCTTTCGAAGTGCTACCAGGGTGTTGCACGCTGAGGAAGAGGGTCTCGCCATCTGGAGCAAAAAATGGCCCGGTGAACTCAGCATCAATGGGGGCACTCGCCACCTGGAACACCTCACCGGCTTGCTCCCCGTGCCTCACCAATACGAACAGCCCATTGTTTCCAAAGGCTGCATATGGCTCTTTGCCCATAGAACTGCCCGACATGTCGGACGTAAACCACAAATTGCCTGCCTTATCAAAAGCCATGTTGTCGGGGCAGGAAAATCCGGTCTCCTCGCCTCCGGTGAGAAAAATGTCGTGCTCGAAAGTGAGCGCATCATAGTCTCCACTTTCTTTTATGCTTAGGATAGATCCGTGATAATTTCCCTTGGGTTTGTTATTAGTGAGAGTGATCAGCACGTCTCCTGTGATGGGGTCAATTTCTATGTCTTCGGGTCTGTCCATTTTAGAGCCACCCACCAAGAGTGACGATTCCCTCGCCCGGATCAGCACCTGGGTCTGGTCTTCAAATTTGTCTATCAATTCCGGTCGGGAGATATCGAGCCACTCCCAGGTTTTCTGCTCCATATTTGCCACGTAGAGCTTTCCTGGATATATTTTTCCCGGTTCATCGGAGATGTATTTGAATATGCAGCCGTCATTTTTGTCATCGCCTGTGTAGATCACCACCCGCTTATCAGGAAGTTCCTTCACTGTGGCACACTCATGTGCCATTCGGCCAAGGCCAACGTGCTTTCTTGCACTTCCGGTCTCTACATTCACCTCCACCACCCAGCCGTAGTGTTGCGGCTTATGATCAGGCATGAAGGTCTCCCATTTATAATGACTCGGTATGTGCTCTCCGGTTTCATAGTCATGTTCCCCGTAGAAATTATGGTAGTTTTCTTCGCATGTGAGGATAGTGCCCCAGGGCGTGACTCCTCCTGAGCAGTTGCCTAAAGTCCCTACCACTGATCGGTAGCCATCTACAAGTTCTGGCCATTCGAAAGGGATCTTGCTAGCGCCGGTCACTCGATAATTAGCGGGGTTATTTATCAATGGCTTCCACTTCCCTCCTTCTTTCCTAATCTTCAAAATAGAGCCTCCGACTGCTCCCATTTCCCTTCGTATTTGCTTGAGCGTACGGGTGTCCCCAGTGTAGCCCGATACAAAGAGTGGTTTCATGTCCTCATGGTTCACCCAAAGAATGCCCTCATCTGGGTCATCCGTTGGCAAAAAGGCGATGTAGTCATTGTCTGAACCGAAGGTGAAAAGGTCCGTGATTTGATCGTCTTCTTTGATAAGAATGTCGTATTCTAATCCATCGGCAAGCAGAAGGTCGTCCTCGGAAGAAGGGAAAATGGAGCTGTCAATTTTGCCTGAGTTTCGAACATTGCAAGAAGTCAAAACAGAAGGTAAAGCAGGCAATATAAGCGCGCCTTTACCAATAAAGTCGATGAACGTGCGACGTTTCATAGATGAATTTAAAAGTGGGTCTTAGGTGAATAAAAAAGACTATTTTCGGGCTAATCTAACCAATGCCTATGGAATATTATATTATCATTTGTGCATCTCTTATTATCATTCTTTCTTACCTCTATGGGCGGATTTCTGAGCGCACAAATATTCCCTCGGTGCTCCTACTCATAGTCAGTGGCATTATCGCCAGAGAGGCGGTGGCCTTCACGAGCTTTGGTCATACTAAAATTCTCAGCACCATAGCAGAAATCAAACTGATAGAGCTACTGGGCACTTTGGGGCTGATCATGATCGTTCTGGAAGCGGCTCTGGATTTGAAGATTACCAAGGAGCGATTGCCGCTTATTTTTAAGGCATTTCTGAGTGGCCTGCTGGTGCTGCTTGCTACTAATTTTGGTATTGCGGGCATTCTTTATTTCACCATTACTGGTTTTAATTTTTTACAAGCTATGACCTACGCTTGCCCTCTTGCAATTTTGAGTAGTGCCATTGTCATTCCATCGGTTGTCAACCTGCACGAGGAGTCCAAAGAGTTTCACATTTATGACAGCACGTTCTCTGACATCCTCGGGATAATGCTGTTCTATTTTCTGATAGAGCTAGCCGAGCCTACTAGCAAAGCCGTGGTAGTGGGCGACTTTCTGGGTGGGCTGGTTATTACCATTTTCACTTCCGTACTCTTCAGCTATGTTCTGGTGTACGTGTTCCAAAATATGGAGACTAAGGTGAAGCTGTTTTTGATGATCGCGGTGCTCCTGCTTCTGTACAGTGTGGGTAAAATGATGCACCTTTCTTCTCTCATTATCATTCTGGTCTTTGGTTTGATATTGAGCAATCCCAAGCTATTTTTCATTGGGCCACTCAAAAGATTATTGGACAAAAAGGCGTTGAAAGGCATCTTTGAGACCTTTCATCTGATCACCATGGAAAGTGCTTTTGTGGTTCGCACTTTTTTCTTTTTCATTTTTGGTTTTTCGGTATCGATAGCCTCGTTGTTCGATCTGCGTGTCGCCATTATCAGCGGGGCGATCATTGTGGTCATTTATGTACTCAGAGGAGTGATCCTTGCTTTTCTATTGCAAGCCAGTCGCGTAAAACTAGCCACGCTGATTGCGCCACGTGGACTCATCACCCTGTTGCTTTTTTATTCTATCCCTGATGAACTAAAGAATGAATCGTTCAACAGTGGCATCCTGCTCTTTGTAATAATCATATCGAGCCTCTTAATGACCTACGGGCTGGTGAAATCAGGAGGCAAGAAAACAGAAAGTGAAAGTGGTCTCGAAGATGAGGCCGTGGAGGGTTCTATTCAAAATAGCTAAATTTACTTGCATTAGTCAACGTCAGCAACACGCATGAAAGAATTGGAAAAAAGGGCCAAGAGTGGCAAAATAAATGAGGATGCAAGTATTCGTGATCGTCAGTCTTTGATCATCAATGCGCCGATTCTGAAGGTCTGGGAAATACTGACCGATGTAAACAACTGGCCTAATTGGAATAAGGAAATCAAGACTGCTGAATGTGCTAAAATAGAGGCCGGTGCTGCCTTCGATTGGACTATCAGGCATACACATTTCGCTTCCAAATTTCAAGTAGTAGATGCACCTACCCTGCTCACCTGGACGGGCAAATCAAAATTGGTGAAATCTATTTTTGTTTGGAATCTGGAAGCCAGCGATCAACAGACCATCGTTACGGTGGAGGAATCCGTGGAAGGTTTCATTCTGCCTATCTTCAGCAATCAGTCCAGACTGCACGACATACTCGTCGGGTGGATCGAAGCATTGAAAATCAAAGCCGAGAATTAGTTCAGCTCAGCAAGCTCCTTTTTGGCCAGTTCAAAGTCCGGCTTTACCTTCAGAATGCTCTGATAATATTCCTTCGCTGCGGCCGTATTTCCTCGGGCTGCCTCCACCATTGCCTTCAGCCTCAAGGCAGATAGTTTCATGTTCACTTCCTGTCCGTCGTTATTGTCCGTGGGAAAGATCAAGGCCGTTTCCTCCGCTAGTTTGTGGTTTGTGAGCAGTTCTGCAGACGACATGGCCTCTTCAAAGAGTTTCAAATCCATTTGTAGAAAGCCCATTTTGTAAAGTCGGCCAATATCATCTGTGTTATTGAGATACAGTCTTTCATAAAATTTCAAGGCCTTATTTTTTACCCCAAGGGTTTCAAAACTTATGGCCGCAATCTCCGTGGCGAACATGTCATCTGCCACGACATTGGCCACTTCCTGAGCAACCAATGCAGCCGAAGCATACATCTGATTTTCGAAATAGATCAGAGCCAGAGAGTCTCTAAGCCCTGCATTATTGGGGTTTTCTGCTAGTAGGCTATAAAGTGCCATTCTCGACACCTCAGGATCGTTGTACCTTCTGGAAGCCTCATAAATGAATATTTTTTTTGCCAGCTCAGGGGGCACAGAGTCGGAGGCCACTTTGGGCGTCACCTGTCCAAACAACGAAACACCACATAGCAAAACGGCAAACAGCACTGTACTTCTCATGGATTCAAATTTTTAGGAGGCGGCAAAAATAGTGATTATTTGCGCCTGGACAATTTTCGACGGACACCAATTTCAAGCATTAGTTTTCGGGCTTCTTCATGATCGTTTTGGATGCGACCATCGAGTATGGCCTCTTTGATTTCTGACTTGATATCACCAATAATTTTTGACGGTGGTATATCAAATGCCTCAAGAATTTCTTCGCCAGAGATCGGAGGCTGAAAATTCCGAACATGATCATGTGCCTCCACTTCTTTCATTTTTTCCTGCACCTTCTCGAAATTCTCCATAAAACGCTTGACTTTGTCAGGGTTCTTGGAGGTAATGTCCGCATTGCACAGCGTCATCAAATCCTCAATATCATCACCTGCATCAAACAGCAACCTTCGTATGGCAGAGTCAGTGACATGGTCCTTGACCAATGCAATCGGTCGGAGATGCAGCCTTACCAATTTCTGCACATACTTCATCTTCTCATTCAGAGGCAGCTTCATTCGGGTGAAAATCTTAGGCACCCACCTCGCTCCCATGTCCTCATGACCATGAAAGGTCCACCCCGCCTTCTCGTGGTATCTCTGCGTGGCGGGCTTGGCTATGTCATGAAGAATGGCGGCCCACCTCAGCCATAGGTTATCTGTGTGGCGGGAAATATTGTCGAGTACTTCCAGCGTATGATAAAAATTATCCTTGTGCGTGTGCTTCCCTACTTTTTGAACGCCCTGCAACCGGTGCATTTCAGGGAAAATCAGTTCGAGAATGCCGGAAACAAAAAGTAGTTTGAAGCCATACGAGGGTTTTGGCGAAAGGATGATCTTATTCAATTCGTCAGTGATTCGCTCTTGCGACAAAATCACCAATCGACCCTTTTGATCGACCAGCGCATCGAAGGTATCTGGCTCTATATCAAATCCCAGCTGGCTCGAAAATCGAATGGCGCGCATGATCCTCAGCGGATCGTCTGAAAAGGTAATCTTCGGGTCAAGAGGCGTCCTGATCAGCAGCTTCTCCAAATCCTTCAGACCATCGAACGGATCGAGTATGGCTCCCTCATTTTCTTTGTTTAGGGAAATAGCCAAGGCATTGATGGTGAAGTCCCTCCTATTTTGATCATCCTCCAGAGTACCCTCTGATACCTCAGGATTTCTTGATTCTTCTTTGTAGGATTCTTTCCGAGCTCCCACAAACTCCAGTTCATATCCCTTCCAGTGAATGGCGGCTGTACCGTAGGTCTTGAACATGCTGAATTTCGCTTCCTTCCCAAGATCATTTGCCACACGCTTGGCCAGGTCTATGGCATTGCCAACGCACACAAAATCTATGTCTTTAGACGGTCGCCCCAGAAATTGGTCTCTCACAAATCCACCAATCACATACGTGTCAATCCCTTGCCGCTGAGCAGCGTCTTTAATAATGGAGATTGGTTCAGAAGAAATTAGCTGAGAAAAGTTCACCATGAAGATGCAAAATTATAGGCTGCTGATTCGCCCTGCTATTAAGTCGCACTTTTTATCAAAATCAAAATTACTTTTGTCCGTATGGGTGATGCCAAAACGAGAATCGATCAGCTTACCGATCTACTCAACCATTACAATTTTCAATATTACCAAAATAGTCTTTCGGAAGTCTCTGATTTTGAGTTTGATCAAATGCTCAAAGAACTCGAACAGCTGGAAATCGACCATCCTCAATTGAAAAGGCCTGATTCACCTACCCAGCGCGTTGGTGGCACCATTACTAAGGATTTTGAAACGGTCTATCACTCCTATCGAATGCTCTCGCTATCCAACACTTATTCGGAGGAGGAGCTTACCGAATTTGATAATCGGGTAAAGAAAATACTGGAAAATGAGCCCTTCGAGTATTTCTGTGAATTGAAGTTCGATGGAGTGGCACTGAGCATGACCTATGAAGATGGTGTGTTAGTAAGGGGCGTCACCAGAGGCGATGGCGAAAAAGGCGATGATATTACCAGTAATGTAAAAACCATTCGATCTATCCCGCTAAAAATCCGAAGTGATCAATCACTCCAGAAATTTGAGGTGAGAGGGGAAGCCTTCATGCCAAAGGAGGTTTTTTTAGAGGTAAACAAAGAACGAGAAAAGGCCGGTGAGGCGCTTCTCGCCAACCCAAGGAATACCACCTCAGGCACGCTGAAAATGCAGGACTCCACGGTAGTGGCCAATAGAAAATTGAGCTGCTACCTGTATAGCCTACACGGTGATAACCTGCCGGTAACCACACACGAGGAATCCATACAATTGCTGGAAAAACTGGGATTCCATATTTCCCCTACCTATCAAAAGTGTCGAAATCTACAAGAAGTTTTTGCCTACATCAAAAAGTGGGAAACCAAACGGCACGATCTGCCCGTGGAGACGGATGGAATCGTGATCAAAGTGAATAGCCTCGAGCAGCAGGAAAGGCTAGGTTTTACAGCCAAGTCGCCAAGATGGGCTATCGCTTACAAGTATCAGTCAGAGTCCGCAGCGACCAGACTTCACCGAATAACGCCTCAGGTGGGTCGCACGGGTGCCATCACGCCAGTAGCCGAACTAGAACCCGTGCTGCTTGCCGGCACCACAGTGAAGCGAGCATCCCTTCACAATTCCAATGAAATAGCTCGACTGGATGTGAGGATAAATGACATGGTCTTTGTAGAAAAAGGCGGGGAAATAATACCAAAAATTACTGGTGTAGATTTTAGCCAACGACCCAAGGACTCTGCTCCATTTGAGTATTATAAAGACTGTCCGGAATGTGGAACGGCACTGATCAGAAATGAAAACGAGGCGGTTCATTACTGTCCCAATATTGATGGCTGTCCCCCGCAGGTTTCCGGGCGCATCGATCATTTCATTAGTCGAAATGCTTTGAACATCGAGACACTGGGTCCTCAAACGATCAAGGGTTTGATAGGAAAGGGGCTGATATCCTCCCCAGCCGATCTGTATGACCTCACCTTTGATCAACTGAATGGACTGAATCTAGAAGACTCGGAAGGAAAAACCAAAGGCAGATCTATTCAAGAGAAAACAGCAAATAACATTCTGGAGTCCATTGAAGCTTCCAAATCAGTGCCCTTTGAAGATGTCCTCTTCGGACTAGGAATCCGATACGTTGGTCGCACGGTGGCTGAGAAGCTGGTTGATCATTTCGTCACATTGGAAGCGCTCAAAAACGCAACCTTTGAGGAATTGATCGAGGTAGATGAGATTGGAGACCGGATCGCTCAATCTGTCGTCGAGTATTTCAACTCAGAGGCCAACCTTTCCATTGTAAATCGGTTACAAGAAGCCGGGCTATCCTTTTCCAAAGCTCTTACTAGTGAGCCCGTAGGTGATAAGCTCTCTGGACAGACCTTTGTGGTGTCAGGTACCTTCTCCACATTCAGCAGAGAAGAGCTGAAAGAGGTCATCAAAGCAAATGGAGGGAAGGTGGGTTCAAGAGTTTCAGGCAACACCGATTACCTTGTGGCAGGTGACAACATGGGACCTTCAAAGAAGGTCAAGGCCGAAAGCCTAGGCGTGAAAATTTTGAGTGAGTCCGAATTTAACCAGTTGCTGAATTAACCAATGTTTAAAAAAGCTATCCTCAACTACCTCAGCAGTAAAAAGATCGAGCTATCTGACCCCATTGGTTTTGATCGCTCCAATTCCGTTGGTATTCTTAGCATATATGAGGATGAATACGATCTGGGGGAATTGCTGCAAGAACTTGAGGGGAAAGGCAAAAGCCCAAGAGTGGTTTCATTGGTTCTGAGACCACAAAAAGACAAAGTTTACCCTACGAATTGTTTTACCGAAAAAGACATTGGCCTCACGGGTACAATCCTCTCGGATGAGCTCCTGTATTTCACCAAGCAGAAATATGATTTTTTACTTTGCATTGATAGCACAGGTAATAATTTCATTAAATATTTGCTCTCCAAAACCCAAGCCCGCCATAGAATCGGCTTCCATCACCCTAATCACGAAGGGCTGTTGGATATGATGATCAAACCTGGCAAAGACAGCTCCCCAATTGGTGAATTATTGAAGTACTTAAAAATGATAAGGCATGATTGAGAAGTTTAAGGGTACGGGAGTCGCGCTGGCCACTCCGATGCATGCAGATGGAAAGGTCGACTATGAAGGGCTTTCTCGGCTAATAGATCATGTCACAACTGGTGGTGTTGATTATATAGTGGTGCTCGGTACTACCGGTGAAGCTCCAGCCATTTATCCCGAAGAGCGAATCGACATTGTAAATTTTGTAATTGCAGAAAATGCAGGCAAACTACCCGTAGTGGTTGGCTACAGTGGGAACTTTACTGACAACCTGGTGAAAAAAATCAAAGGACTTGAGAATAGTAAAATTGATGGGCTATTGATTTCAAGTCCACATTACAATAAGCCTTCACAACATGGAATAGTCGCTCACTACAAGGCCGTGGCTGACGTGAGTGATCATCCCATCATTCTCTACAATGTGCCTCACAGAACGTCTTCGAATATGCAGGCTTCTACCACTCTGGAATTGGCAAATCATCCTATGATAGTGGCTATAAAAGAAGCATCCGGTGATTTAGAGCAATGTCGGGACATAATACAGAATAAACCGAACGACTTTCTTGTATTAAGTGGTGATGACGTAATCACACCTGAATTAATCAGCATGGGCGGAGATGGTGTTATCTCTGTGGTGGCCAATGCATATCCCAAGTCAATGTCTAATATGGTAAGAGAGGCTTTGGCTGGCAAGTTTGAAAAGTCAGGTCATGATGAACTAATGGAGGCGATACGTCTTTCGGGGGTAGAAGGAAATCCAACTTCTGTGAAGGGGGCGTTGAAGTCTCTGGGCCTATGCGAGGATCACCTTAGACTACCGATGACCTCTCCTAGTCAGGAACTTGTTAAGAAATTCCAAGCACTTTCTATCCGGTCTTAATCTCAGAAGATCAGGCATAAAAAAAAGGAACACATTGTGTTCCTTCTTAATATTCTCATATCAGGTAAGATTAACCTGCGTTCTTCATGTTTTGCACTTCGATTCGAATTTCTTGAGCAAGATTCTTCATTTCTTGCATTCCTTTTCTTACTCGCGTACCAGCTGCTTGATTCTTCTTGTCATAGAATTTATCAAAATCATCTTCCATTGACATTACCAAGTCTTTTAATTGCTCAAATCTTTTCATATGATTAGTTCTTTTAAGGTTACAGTTTGATTTTGCTTGGGCAATTTATAACAATTTGCCAATTCAGGACACAAAAAATGCACTAAAACTACGCTGTGGTTAAAGTTGCCCCTTTTTCTCCTTCTCTTGCGTAGATTCCCTGATCCAATTTCTCCTTCACTCTATCAAAGGCATCAAGCGTAATCTCCACATCCTCAAGGGTATGCACAGCCGTTGGAATAATGCGAATCATCAGCACGCCCTTCGGCACCACAGGATAGGTCACGATGGAGCAGAATATTCCAAAATTCATTCTCAGGTCCTTTACGAGGTTTGTAGCCTCATAAACGCCTCCCTCACCGTTTAAGAAAACAGGTGTCACGGGAGAATTAGTTGTACCAATGTTATACCCACGAGCCCGTAATCCATTCTGCATGGCATTCACCACTTTCCACAGATTTTCTTTCAGTTCTGGCTTTCCTCTTAGCAATTCCAGTCTTTTCAAGTTTCCTATGACCAATGGCATAGGAAGGGTCTTGGCAAAAATTTGTGATCTTAAGTTGTATTTCAATACATCGATAATTTCTGGCTCAGACGCAATGAAAGCGCCAATGCTTGCCATAGACTTGGCAAAAGTGGAGAAGTACACATCGATCTTGTCCTGCACACCATAATACTCACCTGCACCTGCGCCTGTCTCTCCCATCGTGCCAAAACCATGAGCATCATCCACCAAGAGTCTGAAGTTATACTTGGCTTTAAGATCCGTGATACCTTTTAGATTACCGGTATTGCCTGACATTCCAAAGACTCCTTCCGTGATCACCAAAATTCCTCCGCCGGTTTCTTTCGTCCACTTCTCTGCTCTTGTGAGCTGCTTTTCAAGATTTTCAATGTCGTTATGAGGAAAAACAAAGCGCTTCCCCATGTGCATTCTACACGCATCCACTATACAAGCATGGCATTCAGAGTCGTACACGATGACGTCATGCCGATCGACCATTGCATCTATGACAGACATAATTCCCTGATAGCCATAGTTTAGCAGCAATCCAGCCTTTTTCTGAACGAACTCAGCGAGCTCATTTTCCAGTTGTTCATGGAAATCAGAATTACCTGTCATCATCCTTGCGCCCATTGGGTAGGCAAGTCCGTACTCTGCAGCTGCATCGGCATCTGCCTTTCTCACTTCGGGATGGTTCGCTAACCCCAAGTAATTGTTTAAGCTCCACGTAAGTACTGTCTTCCCTTTGAACTTCATTCGAGGAGCGATCTCCCCTTCCAACTTTGGAAACATATAGAAGTTATCATCGATGTGTGAATGGCTTCCAAGGGGTCCCCTGTCTGAAACAAGCTTTTCAAATAAATCCATAAAATATTCTGGTTTTTGTCTTTGGCAAATGAAGTCGCAAAATTATATATAATTAGGAACTCTGCGTTTATCCGAAATTACCTTTTCATGCAAAATGACTAGCATTGCTTTTGTGAAAAAAATAACCAAAATACTAGTAGCAAACCGGGGTGAGATCGCCATCAGGGTGATGAGAACAGCCTCGGAGATGGGCATAAAAACTGTCGCCGTATATAGTGATGCAGATAAAACTGCCTCTCATACCTTATTCGCAGATGAGGCCGTACACATAGGTCCTTCGCCAGCATCTGAGTCTTATCTGGTCATTGATAAAATCATCGGAGCAGCCAAACTCACCGGTGCTGATGCTATCCACCCGGGCTATGGCTTCCTTTCAGAGAATGCAGCATTTGCGGAGAAAGTAGAGAAAGAAGGTATCATTTTCATTGGCCCCTCCTCTCATGCCATTCGGGTAATGGGAGACAAAATCACCTCCAAGCAAA
>CAYORY010000021.1:0-17499 GCA_964406435.1 uncultured Roseivirgaceae bacterium
GCTCAGCCGGTTGTTTTTACGATGGCAAAGAAGTCACCATTCATCCTCCATCGCTAGGTCACTCTATTGGGGACGAAGGAAGCGGAGCAGTCCTTGGCAAGGCATTGCTCCGATTGGCCCTGAGAAAAAGGCTCGATTCGGCATTGCAAGAGAAGTTTGACAAAACCTATAATTTGACCAAGGAGGAGGTTTACCGACATGTGTACAGAGCCGAGCATCCAAACGCCTACCTCGCTTCATTTACAAAGTTTCTTGGCGAGCATCGATCACACCCACAGATTCATGCGCTTCTGACCACAGAGTTTCAAGCATACTATTCCGCCTACTTTTTAGATATGCCCAATATCACAAAGTTCCCCTTTCACTTCACAGGATCGGTGGCCTATTTTTTCGGAGATTATTTGAGACAAATAGGAACAGAATTAGGCCTAACAGTTGGTAGAATAATCCAGTCGCCGATAGCAGGTCTTGCACTTTATCATCAAAATCATGAGTAAATCCATCACAGAATCCGACTCACATTATCAGGACTTAGAAAAGAAATCTCCCGGTGAATTACTCAGGATAATGAATAATGAGGATAAGATCGTGGCAATCGCTGTTGAGAAAGCAATTCCTCAAATAGAGGCACTTGTAGAGCGAGTTATTCTTCGCATGAAAGAAGGCGGAAGGCTCTTCTACATAGGCGCTGGCACCAGCGGCAGACTCGGTATTTTGGATGCTTCCGAGTGCCCCCCGACGTACGGCGTGCCCCACGATTGGGTGATTGGGTTGATTGCAGGTGGAGACAGTGCCATTAGAAAAGCGGTTGAGTTTGCCGAAGATGATTCTGAAGGCGCTTGGAAGGATTTGTCCGCTTATTCACCAAATAAAAAGGATACAGTGATTGGCATTGCCGCTTCAGGTCGGACGCCCTACGTGATAGGAGGGGTGACTCAGGCAAGAAAGGCTGGACTTCTTACCGGTTGTATCACCAATAATGAAGGAAGTCAATTGGCGGGGCAGGTTGAATGTCCAGTAGAAGTACCAGTAGGGCCGGAGGTGGTCACGGGTAGCACCCGCATGAAATCTGGCACTGCCCAAAAGCTAGTTCTCAACATGATTTCAACTGCAGTGATGATTGGTCTCGGACGAGTGAAAGGGAACAAAATGGTGGACATGCAGCTATCCAATAACAAGCTGGTTCAGCGGGGAATTCGGATGATCGTGGAGCAATTGGGAGTAGACGAAATGCAGGCAGAAGAGCTCCTCAAAAAGCATGGCTCGGTGAGAGCAGCGGTTTTGGCTTCATCATGACAATCGGGATGTTATGTCAATGTTAAAACAGGACAGATAGCATGCTGTTCTTTTTAACGAATTAACAACAATTAACAACTAGTTGGCTTTTAGTAAAAACTTACTTTTGCAGGGATTAAAAACTAATCTAAATCAAAAAACATGAAGAAATTTTTACTTGGATTTGCTTTGATGGCAGTGGTAAGTTTCGCGTTCTCGCAAGGCTCCACTACTTCAGGGATTAATGGTCAGGTTCTTGACCAAAACGGAGAACCGGTCATTGGAGCTACTGTGATAGCAGTAAACACCGAAACAGGTGCTCGTTACGGAAACATTACGGATGTTTCCGGTTATTACAGAATTCCGAACATGAAGGTTGGTGGACCCTATGAGGTGACTGCTTCATTTGTTGGTTTTTCTGATTTCAAGAAAAGTGATGTATATCTCACTCTTGGACAAACCTTCAATTTGGATGTTAGCCTTAGCGAGGGAGTCGAAGAATTAGCTGAGTTGATCATTACAGCCGGTGGCCTAATTGATGGCAACAGAACCGGTGCTGAAACTACAGTTTCAAGTCGAGAATTGAACTCTCTTCCCAATGCAAGTAGAACGATTCAGGATTTCACAAGACTAACTCCTCAGGCAGCCCTTACAGGTGGCGGAGGAATTAGCATTGCTGGTCAGAATAACCGATACAACTCAATCTTCATCGATGGTGCTACAAGTAATGACGTGTTTGGACTAGCTGCCAATGGCCAAAACGGTGGACAGGTTGCAGGCCTTTCATTGATTAGTATTGACGCTCTTGAGCAAATCAGCGTACAGGTAGCGCCCTACGATGTTACATTAGGAGGCTTCTCTGGCGGTGGTATCAGTGCGGTGACCAGAAGTGGAACAAATGAATTTGAGGGATCTGCTTACTACTTTGTAAGAAACGAATCTCTTTCTGGTAAGACACCAAAGTTCATTTCAGAACCTGCCGATATTGAAAGAGAACGTCTAGCAGAGTTTACTGCGAAGACCTATGGTATGAGGCTGGGAGGCCCGATCATCAAGGATAAATTGTTCTTCTTCTTTAATGCAGAGATACAAAACGATGAAACGCCAAGTCCTTTTAGTTTTGAATCGTACACCGGAACACTGTCTCAAGCAGATGTAGACAACTTTGTAAGTACCTTGAATGGTTTGGGATATAACCCTGGAAGTTACGAGAACACCGTAGCGAAGTTGGAGGCTCAGAAATTCTTGATCAAATTGGATTGGAATATCAATGAGACTCACAAGCTTTCTGTAAGACACAGCTACAACAACGGAGAAAATTTCTCACCTTCTTCGTCAAGCACTACAAGAATTAGATTTGCAAATTCTGGTATCTTCTTCCCATCGGTGACCAACTCATCGGCCTTAGAACTGAGCAGCAACTTCAATGACATGTCAAACAAGTTGATACTAGGATACACCACTGTGAATGACAACAGAGATCCCCTTGGTGATCCATTTCCTTACATTGACATCACTGCTGGAGATATTGAGGCAGGCAGTGAGCAGTTCTCTACTGGTAACCTGCTAGAACAGAAAATATTTACTATCACGGATAATTTTACTTTGTATAAAGGAAAGCACACGTTCACGATTGGAACTCACAATGAGTTTTACAATATGAACAACGTGTTCATTCGTCAGAATTTTGGCTCATACAGATATAACACTGTGGCTGATTTCATTGCTGATGTTAATGGAGGTTCGGGTTTGGCATTTCAGTATGACAGAAGCTACTCTTTGGTAGATGACGTGACTGGAGATGCTACAGCTGCAGCTGCAGCATTCAAGGCTACCCAGCTTGGTTTCTATGTTCAGGATGAGTTTCAGGTGAGTAGCAAATTAAAATTAACCGCCGGCTTGAGGATTGATATCCCGATGTTTAATGATGATCCTGTAGACGATGGTTACTTCAACGATACAGCTGCTCCACTCATCGAAGCAGCAGGATACGACCTGAAAGGAGCTGTTGCAGGGCAGGCACCAGATGCACAGCTTCTGTTCTCTCCACGGTTTGGATTTAACTACGACGTGAATGGTGACCAAACCACACAGATTCGAGGCGGTATTGGCGTATTTACAAGTAGAATCCCGTTTGTATGGCCGGGAGCTATGTTCAATAACAATGGAGCAACTGTAGGAGGATTTAGAGAGTTCTCGGGAATTGATTTTGAAGCTGATCCATTTGATCAGCCGACTATCACGGACTTTGGCGGAACAGATGACATCCCTCAAGGACAAATGGACTTATTTGCCGCTGATTTCAAATTCCCGCAAGTTTTGAGAATGAGTGCGGCGTTAGATCAGGTTTTACCAGGTGGTATCATTGGATCATTCGAGGCAATGTTCACTAAAAATATTAATGCAATCTTTTATGAGAATGTGAATCTTGCTAAGCCGGATGAAGCATTTCAGGGCACACCAGATAACCGAAGAAGATATACCAATAGTAGAATTGACGGTTCTTACTCTGCTATCTATCTGGGGTCTAATACAAACGAGGGTTACACGTATAACTTGTCGGCTAGCTTCACCAAGCCATTTGACAATGGTTTGACGGCCAATGTGAGTTACAATTATGGTGACGCTTATGCCATTTTTGAAGGCACATCTTCCCAGAACTCATCGCAATGGAGAGGCGTTTACTCGGTCAACGGGAGAAACCATGCACCTCTGGGACGATCTGATTTCTCTGTTGGATCAAGAATCCTGGCTTCTGTTTCCTATAAGAAAGAGTACCTTGACAATATGGCAACAACAGTCTCTCTATTCTATAATGGGCAATCAGGTTCTCCATTCTCATACACTTACAACAGTGGCTTGACAGGAGAAGACTCTAGAGAAAGGGCGTTAATTTTTATTCCAGCAAGTCGTAACGATATCGTATTCGCTGATGCTGCTACTGCCGATGCGCAGTGGGAGGCCTTAGATGCATACATAGAGAACGATAAGTACCTAAGTGAAAACCGTGGAGAATTTGCTGAGAAGAACGAAGCTCGACTCCCATTTTCAAGCATTATGGATTTCAGATTGCTCCAAGACTTCTACATCACTATGGGTAATGGAAAGAAGAACACTCTTCAATTCTCATTTGACATTTACAATGTGGGTAACCTGATCAATGGTGACTGGGGTAAGAGATACTTCACTCCAAATGGAGACGGCACCTCTGTTCAATTATTGGATTTTGAAGGATTTCAGACCGGAACCAATATCCCAACCTATTCTTTTCAGACAGATAGAAATAAGTTGAAAAACATCATCGGAAGAGACGATTCTGGTCTTGTAAGCTCCAGATGGCAGATGCAGATCGGTATTCGATACATCTTTAACTAAGAAAACTAGTTTTGATTTTGAAAAGCCTCCCGATTCTTCGGGAGGTTTTTTTTATTCCTTTTCGTCAAGATCAGTTTGGTTGCCCCAGGGGATGCACATCATTGAGGCGCATGCCACCGTCAGAAATGAGGCCAGTGTAGTCATTCCCATCCGTAGTTCCCTCCCGGGTATAAGTATGCAGCCGGCTAGCAGCAGGAGGGAGAAGATCAAAAAAAATGGCAGGACTTTTCGAGTCATGCCATCAATTTAGATATTTTCTGTAATTAAGATTTCAAATAATTAAAAGAACTATCAAAACGACAGTTATTAGCGAAAGGAAGAATCTGAAATAGCCCATAATCATAGTGTGTTTGGTTTATAGGAAGGCGAAATGAAGGATTCCCCTAAATGAAATATGATTTTTAATCTTTTCACCCGCTCGCTTGATACAATCTCTGTAATTTCACGAACCAGTTTCACTATCGGATGCTTAGAAAATCAGCAACTATTTTTTTTATTCTAGTATTTGGGCTTTGTGCATTGGCACAGTCCACGCAGCAGGTTTTCATAGATGGCAAATACAATCTCAAACAAGGGAACTACTCTGAAGCAATTACCCAGTTTGCAAGCCTGGCCAGTGATGCCACATTCGGCGCTTATGCCACATTTTATTTAGGACTTAGCTATTATAAGGCGGAGGCCAATCAAAATGCGCTAGATGCCTGGCGGCAATTAGAAGAGAAATACCCGGGATTTGATCAAAAAGCAGAGCTCAATTTTTGGTTGACCAAGGCCTATTTTGCCGTGAAAAATTATACCAGAGCAGTGCAGCTCGCACAGCGCATTGAAGACCCTGTACTGAAATACGAAACCTACTTGTCCGAGCTGTCCGGTGTAAGCTTTGTGGAATTAAGAAACCTGTACGCATCCTATCCTGAAGATCTCGAACTAGCCAAGGTTATTGTAAAGATTGGAATGGGAAGGGAGCTCAGCGAAAAAGATACCTTCTTTCTGAATGGCGTGCAGGCTCTTCACAACATCCAGGCTTCCAGTTTTGGAGACTTCCCCATCATTTTCAAAGAATCCTACACCGTAGGCGTCATGCTACCTTTTCTCTTCGATGACCTCACGCGCACCGAGCGAATCATGCGCAATGAACTAGTAATGGATATCTATCAAGGGATGCTCTTGGCTCAGGAATTTCTTGCCGAGAAGGAAGTCAACTTGACGCTGTATCCGTATGATACTCGGAGAGACTCGCTACATACCGAAACCCTCCTGCGAAATAAAAGTCTGAAGAAAATGGACGTGCTTGTAGGGCCACTGTACGCCGAACCAATAGAAATCGTCAATCGATTTTCCAGCGAGAACAAAATCCCAATGGTGAATCCCATTTCATCCAATGCCATGGTACTGGGCGACAATCCTTATGCGCTCATCTGGAGGCCAACGTATGAGACAATGGCATTGAAAACAGCCGACTACATGTTTGCTACCAGTACTAAGTTCGAAGCAAATATTTACTTCGAAGACACCAGCACCGAGCGATTATTTGCCCAGACATACAAGAGACGTTTGGAGGAACTAGGGATGGTAATCACCGATTACCGACCAATAGACAACCGAACGGCCAGAGAGGTGCTGGCGCAGTTCACCGATCAGGAAGAGCTCGTACTGAGATTGTCTGATGAGGAGGCGGCCTTAGAGAGAGAAGCAGGTCGGCCTATTCGGGATCGCCAGGTATACGATGCGAGCGGAAAGTTGATCACCAAAGAAGACGGTACCCCAAAGCTTGAATACTACGAATTGGTTTTCACGGCGGATACGGATTCACTCGATCACATTTTGGCACTGACGAGAAGTAATTTGCTTGCAAACAATTTTGTAGGGGCAGTAGAGTCCATTTCTGATACCGTTCGACTTGTCGGGATGGGAGAATGGCTGGATTTCTCTATGTTGGATTACCGCCAGCTCGATCGCCTCCAGGTGAATTTGATCGATCCGAATTATGTGAATAGAAAGACTGAGTTCTTTGCGCTCATTGAATCAAGGTTTCAGCAAAAATTCAAAAAGAAGCCCAATCAGTATAATTTGAGTGGTTTTGAGACGATTTGGTGGGTAGGAAATATGATGAAACGATACGGCAAGTATTTTCAAAATGGACTTTTGGATGAGCCCGATTTCCCCAGTCTATTCTATGGGTTTCAGTTCGCCGCAGGCAAGCGAGACAATCAGGTTGTACCCATCCTTCGATTTGTTGAGGATGAGCTCAGAACCGTAAACCAAGTGACTAATTTAGAAGCGGAAAGTGATGAGGAAAGAACTGACGAAGGAGGCAAGTAGAGCCCTTTTTCAGCGTGCAAGAAAATGCATCCCCGGTGGAGTGAATTCTCCGGTTCGTGCCTTCAAATCCGTAGGTGGAGACCCAATTTTCATTTCTTCTGCCAATGGAGCCTACCTACACGATGAGGACGGGAACGCTTACATAGATCTGATCAATTCGTGGGGACCGATGATATTAGGCCATGCCCACCCAATCATTGAAGAGGCCATCATCAAGGCAGTAAAAAAATCTCCATCTTTCGGTGCTCCTGGAAAGCTCGAGGTTGAAATTGCCGAATTGATAGCCCAAATGGTGCCTTCTATCGAAAAAGTGAGAATGGTAAACTCAGGTACTGAAGCTACCATGTCGGCCATTCGAGTAGCACGTGGGTACACCGGCAGAGACAAGATTTTGAAGTTTGAAGGATGCTACCACGGCCATGGCGATTCTTTCCTGATTGCAGCTGGAAGTGGGGCTATGACAATGGGCACGCCCGATAGCCCCGGAGTTACGTCTGGCACGGCCAAGGACACCTTACTTGCGAGGTACAATGACTTAAGCAGTGTTGCGCAGGTTTTGGAGCAGAACAAAGACGAAGTGGCCGCCTTGATCATTGAGCCTGTAGCTGGAAACATGGGATGTGTGGTGCCAAATCAAAGTTTCTTACAGGGAGTAAGAAAACTGTGTGATGAGCACGGTGTGGTACTCATTTTTGATGAAGTGATGACGGGTTTCAGATTGGCAAGAGGTGGGGCGCAAGAAGTGTTTGATGTCATGCCGGATATGACCACCTTAGGGAAAATCATAGGGGCTGGAATGCCAGTCGGGGCGTATGGAGGCAAAACGGAAATTATGGATTTTGTCTCTCCACAAGGGCCCGTTTATCAAGCCGGGACCTTGAGTGGAAATCCGGTGGCTATGGCCGCAGGATTGGCCCAGCTGCATTATTTGAATGATCATCCTGAAGTGTATCAGGGATTGGTCCAAACAACGCAAAGAATAGCTGACGGCATTGCCCAAAATATGGGTGGACTTGATTTTGGAATCAACAGAATTGGTAGCATGTACAGCCTTTTCTTTTCTAAGGATGAGGTCGTTGATTTCGAGTCGGCCAAGAAGTGTGACACGGTACTTTTTGGCAAATATTTCAATGGAATGTTGAGTAGAGGCGTTTACCTGGCACCTTCACAATTCGAATCCTTGTTTATTTCCACTTCGATTCAAGAAAAAGAAGTCGAGCATATTTTGGAGGCCCACAAAGAAACCATCGCATCCTTAGTGAAATGATTATTAACGAATCAGTATTTTAGCGCAAATTCCACTGGATTGAAAAAACTGCTTCTTTTCGTTTTACTTATTGCGGTTTTAGCTTCTGGTTATTTCGCTTACACCAAATGGTTTGCCCCTAAGACGACCAGCCCTTGGTTGTTTGTGCCGTCCAAAGCGAGTATCGTTTTAGAGAACTCCAATCCTTTCGGAATCCTCGATTCCATTCAGTCACAGAATACTTGGAGTGCCTTTGTCGGTTTGGAAGCTGCCCAGTCGCTGAATGACCAACTTGATTTCTTGGATTCTTTGAATGAAGAACTGGGGCTGAGGGAAGTGCTTTCAAAAACCCAGTCGGTTGTGGCTATTTTTCCTACGTCTGCCGTAGAAATGGACGCACTCGTAGTTTTGAGATTGACTAGCAATCAGCAAAGGAATTTCTTAGCAAAGGCTGCCGAGAACTTTCAAAATTCAGGGAACAGAACCAAGAAACGGCAATACAATGGCTTTACGATTGAGGAGTATTATTCAAGTAGCAATCAGCAAGTCCTGAGTTTTGTTAGGCACAATGACCTAATAGTAGCTTCTTTCACACCCTTTCTGGTGGAAGATGCCATAAGGGCTTTTAATGATTCGGAGCAGTTGGGTTTTGTAAGCAATTATCCAGAAGCCTTCCGACTGACCGCTTTGAGTCAAGATCATGGAAATGTATACCTCAACCTTCATGAGTTGGGTAAATTATTAGAGATATTCCAAGCGGAAGAAATTCCTGCGTTCTCAGGATCGGGGCTTTTGGATGTGGAGTTCTTTTCTGATCACATAAAATTTTCAGGCTTTGTCCTTCCCTCGGCGGGGATACTGCCTGTGTTTGAATCGGGCCCCACTGGTTTTAATCTTCTAGAAATCGTGCCGAATAATGCGGCTTTGGTTCAGCACTATTCTATGGAAAATGCGGCCATTTGGAGAGATCGACTTAAGAGTATTGACCCTGAAATCGAAGAGGCTGCAAACCAAATGAAATCCAAATACGACGTGGATGTCGATTATTTTGCAGGACTCTTGGGAAGCGAGTTTGGCAATGTGCAGTTGGAAATGGTGGATTCAAAAGCACCCGATAAGTTGCTTCTTTTCACCGCCACTGATATCAATCAGGCACTGGAATTATTGAGCCAAGCAGCTACACGAATGACCACCGATTCTGTATTCGTTGATAGAGTCGGAGATTTTAGCATTGGGAAGCTTGATGATGTTGCCTTCGCTAAAGCGCTCTTTGGGACCCGAAGTGAGCTAATGGACGAATGCTACTATACCTTCTATCAAAGCAATCTTGTATTTTCTAATTCGGTCGCGTCTATCAAAAAGCTCATAAGCTCTATTACCGAAGACAATACTTGGAAAAAATCATTCCGAGTAACACAGCTTCTGGATTTGTCAAGTCAGAATGCAAATTTGAGCTTGATCTTGAATGTCCCCAGAAGCTGGAAGTATTTGATGAGTTCCATGAAGCCGCAGTGGGCTGAGAAAATTCGTCAGAATGAAACCGGATTCAAAAGTCTGGAGTTTGTCGGGGTGCAGTTCAATCTGGTGGATGATAAATTTTACACCACGGCAGTGGCTTACCAGCCTCAGGCTCCAAAGCAACCAGCCAAATCTACAGTGGCTGACAAGGCGAGTTTTTCTTCCAAGCTCATCACTAAGCCTTTCGTGATAAGAAGCCACGTTAATCAAGCGCTTGAGGTTTTGTTGCAGGATTCTTCCCTCACCCTTTACCACCTGTCAAACACGTTCGAAATACTCTGGGCAGAAAGGTTGCAGGAAAAAATTATTGGGTCTGTTCTTCCGGTTGATTTCTATCAAAACGGTAAAACGCAATACGCCTTTGCGACCAAGACAAAGCTTCACATCATTGACCGCACGGGTAAGTATATTGATGGTTATCCGAAAATAATACCGGGGAGCAAAGGCACAGAATATTTCACTGTCGTTGATTACGATGGGTCCAAAAACTATCGCTTTATGATAGCTGACCAATCTGGCAATATTATTTTGATGAATAAGGAAGGACAGGCGTTGGGAGGCTGGGATCCTAATAAATTTGAGGAAAAGCAGATCCTTTCACCTGAGCATATTCGAGCGGCCGGTAAAGATGCTTTTGTGATTGTTCAGGAGAATCAGGTGGATTTGCGATCCAGAAGAGGAGAGTCCTTCCCGGGCTTCCCCATCAAATTTGAGGAAGATTTGATCCCATCAAGGTTTGTAGAAGCAACGGGTTCATTCGGTACTTCCACAATTACAGTGCTTACCGAGGGAGGAGAGCTGGTACGGATCAGTTTCAATGGTCGTATTGAACATCGCGAACAGCTATACAAATCCTCACTTGACGTCACTTTTGATCTCATCCCCGACGTGTTGAACAACACGTTCTTGATTACCCGATCATCCGCCAGCCAGTGGGAAGTTTTGGATGCAACTGGACTTGGATTATTTGAAAAGCCCTATCTCAATGGAGCCAAAAGTGAGGTGCAGTTTTACCGATTTGGAGGGGACAAAGCTCTTATTATGGTCACCAATCCTGACGGTAATTTTTTAACTATTTATGACCTGAATGGGGAAGTATTGACACAGCGCCCGATGATATCTGATAATCCAGCCAGCGTGATTTTCTATGAAAACCAGGGTGCATACCAGTTTTATCTGACTTCAGGCAACCTTCTTAATAAAGTTCGAATAGACTAACGTCCGTCGTTCTTAATCCAGTCGAGAATAGCTGGCCATTCGGTAATTGGATCAAATCCAGCTTTGTCATCCAACAAAACATTGAAATAAGGCTTTTTGTCGTAATAGCCGAGATCTGAATTTACTATCTCAGGGTTTTCATTCACATAATCGAAATGAATCCCTTCACTCTGGAAAAGCTCCAAATACTGATCCGTATCTCTCTTATGAGAGCAGGTGTAGAGGAACATCACAATGTCGTCGCGCTCAGTGAGTAAACGCAAAGCTTCCTTGGATCCTGGATAAAACTCCGTCGGAATGTTGCTGGCATCCCAGTTGGGGATCAGGATGGTTTCATGCACATCAAAAGCCCAATAGGTTTTTTCCCAGCCAAGTGACCTTGCCGTTTCGAACGCTTTTTTAATTGCAGGAACAATCATTTTGCACAGAGAATGGACTTAGACTCTAATTTAATCAGCTTATTGGAATACGACGCTTATTCACGATTTTCTGTGGTCGACTATGCTTTTGCCAACCGATTCTACCCTTTATCAGAAAATATAAATACCCAAAATGAGGTATTGTTTCTGTTTGCAGATGACTTCAACTTGCTAGAGTAAATAAATCACCGATGAGAGCACTTGAAATTACAGACGTATTCAAAATGGAAAGAAGAAGATCATCCACCTACATCAAGCACGCTGAAAGCTTACTTTCGCTAGCTGAAAACGACTTGTTTGGCGAAGATGGCGATATTATCTCGTTGCAAGGACTTAGAAAACTCAAAGACAAGGTAACTCGGATTAATAGCAAATAGTTATTAGTCCATAGTCCATAGTCCACAGTCTAAAGTCGATAGTCAATAGTCCACAGTCTAAAGTCGATAGTCTAAAGTCGATAGTCCATAGTCCATAGTCCATAGTCCATAGCCTTACACTTCCACTGTCTTCCATTTTCCTCTTTTGAACAGAGCCATTGCGATAAGTGCGTACAACGAATGCGCAAAGGCAATGGAGAAAAACACGCCGCTTCCTTCCCATTCAAAAGTCACGGCCAGCACATAGGCTAGTGGAATCTGCACCAGCCAGAACACAAACAAGCTGATGAACATAGGTGTCTTAGTATCCCCGGCACCATTGAAGGCCTGCCCCATCACCATCCCATAAGCAAAGAATATATAGCCAAAGCAGATGATCTGAAGGGCATTTTTGCCAATAGCTTTCACGTCGGCCTGGTCTGTAAAGAAGCCCAAAATGGGATCAGCCAGAATGAAAAATACAATCGCCACTCCCACCAAAAAGAGAGTGTTGTACTTTGCAATTCTCCACACAGAAGTTTCCGCACGGTCTGGCTGTTTTGCACCCAGATTTTGTCCTACTAAGGTGGCAGCAGCATTGGCCAGTCCCCATGAAGGGAGTAGGGTGAATACGATCACCCGGAAGGCAATGGTGTATCCTGCGAGTGCCTCCGCACCAAACAGCGACATCACCCGTACAAGGAATATCCAACTCGCTGATTCGATTAAAAATTGCCAAATCCCCCCAAAGGATACCTTGACCAATTCAATAAGGGTCTTGGCCCTGATCACCATATTCCTGATTCCGATCTTAATCAGAGAAGATCCATTCGCCATGTGGTAGAATTGATACAGCACGCCTATAGAACGGCCAGTGGTGGTAGCTATAGCAGCACCCATCACGCCGTAAGCAGGAATAGGCCCCCAACCGAATATGAGAATGGGGTCAAGGATAATATTGAGAATATTAGCCAACCAAAGTGAGCGCATGGCCACAGAGGCATCTCCTGCTCCTCTGAAAATCCCGTTGTTCAAAAACAGTAGCACTACACTGATGTTACCTGCATACATGATTTTGGTGTAGCCCGAACCCTCCGCAATGAGCTCCGGCTCACCACCCATTAGCACCAGCACATCTTCGGCAAAAATGAATCCTACGATCCCCAGCACACCGGAAATAATGAAGGTCAAAACGATTGCCTGAAAGGAGGCATCAGCGGCTCGTTTGAACTTCCTTTCACCAACTCGCCTGGCCACAATGGCCGTCACCGCCATGCTCAAACCCACCGCGATGGAGTAAATGATCATCATGACGGATTCGGTAAGACCGACCGTCGCTATGGCGTTCACGCTTACTTTGGAAACAAAGTACACATCCACTACGGCAAACAAAGACTCCATGATCATCTCAGCTATCATGGGGATGGAAAGCATGAAAATGGCCTTATTGATGCTGCCTGTGGTAAATTCTTTTTGCTCGCCTTTGAGCGCCTGAACTATAAGATTTGGTAATTCTGAAACTTTCATTAGTATGTCTGTAAAGATGGAATTTCATCACGCACCACAACGGGTTGTCGATTTGAAATTTTGAAAAATAAATAGAAATGGAAAGGTGAGATAGCCCCTGGCGTATTAGCCTCTGGCGTTGGGCGTGGAACTAAATGCTATCTCGGCAGAAAGAATCATAACGAAGCAAAAGAGATCAAAAAAATTGAAATGAGAAAAATACCAAGCAAAATTATTTCAATAAGCTATGTGGATAAATTCTAGACGGATTACTTGCAAGGGATCAGAGAATTTTGGAATTTGAAGGTAATTATTACCAACCTTAAACTAAATAATATTATGAGTGATTCAAGTAGAGTCGGTTTTGGCGCTCGTTTTGGCGCCTATCTAATTGACATTGTTGCAGGTCTTGTTGTAGGGTTTGTTCTTGGTGCAGTTGGTGGATCGGCAATAATGGGAATATTCGGAGGAGCAGATGATGGTTTGTCCTCTATGCTTGGTGCTAGTCTAGGTGCATTAGCTGGTGCATTAGCTGGTATACCCTTGTCATTTCTTGTTTGGATGTTAATGGATGCCTTCCTTGGCCAAACTCCTGGGAAAATGATTCTTAAAATAAAGAATAAGAATCAGGATGGGTCAAATGCATCGACAGGAAGCCTTTTGATTAGAGCATTGCTGAAGTACAGTGGAACGTTGCTCTCCATTCTTGCAGGGGTTACAGGTGTTGCTCTTTTGGGTACCATTGGATCTTTGGCAGGGCTGGCTATTTTGATTGGTTGTTTTTTTGTGCTTGGAGCGAAAAAGCAGAGCTTTCATGATATGCTGAGCAAGACGGCAGTTTTCAAAAAGTAAAAGGAATTGAATTTAATGAAAGCCCTTGCAGAAGCAGGGGCTTTTTGCATTTAATGAAGGTCAACTCCCATTTAAAGCCTCTAGTAAGTAAAAATGTTGTATTTTTCACCTCATGCATTTAGACTTTAGCCTTTTGATGGACAACACAAAGCGAAGACGCTTTGATGAAGCCATTCGAGATTACGTGCTTTCACCCTCTTTTCTGGATGAGTCACTCCCGAAAAGCGTCCGCTATGCGATGGAAGCCATGCAGGAAATCGATAGTGCGTACTCATATAAAGTCTATGCCAACACCCGAAAGATTCAAGATGCTGTAAAGGCTTTTCCCTACAGTCCTTCACCTGCGATAAGGTACCAGGGAGGCCTGCGCACCGAGACGCACATTAGACTGTATGGCGAGGTAGATATGCTCTTCTTGCTTGACCAAAATGCAAACAGTAAGAGTGTCTTGGAATTGGGTAAATACCTCCGTGACTGGGCCTCCAAACAGGATTTTCAGCATGTAGATTACAGTGACGGTCTACGGATCAAATTGGTCACACAAAAACCTGCCTGTAGGATAAATCTGATTCCAGCTGCCTGGATTGATAATCCTCAATTTCTTCAAAGAAAAAATGAGGTTTATCGGGGTGCAGTGATTTACAATTTCAAGGAAAAAACAAAAAAGAAATTGCTCCCATTCCTCAATCTGGCAAGAATCAATGATAAGGATTCGGAAACCAATGGGGGATACAAAAGGGTGGTTCGATTGCTCAAGTCACTCGCCAATGACGATTCCGTTACTTTGAATTCGTATGAATTGGCTGGATTGGTCTATCACATCGCGAATGAGCAATTAATAAGCAAACAGGGTAAGGAGCTTAGTGTATTGCCTTCTGTTTTGGCCTATTTGGATGAACTTCTGCGGGATAAGGAGCGGTTCGAAACGCTAGTTTCTCCAAGTGAAAAGGAGTTGGTTTTCGGGGCAAGACCTGACCGTAAGGAGGCCGTTTCCAAATTGAAAGTGTCGTTGGAAGCTCTGGTTACTGACCTTAAAGATCACCTGGGTGCCAATCTTAACTCATCGGTCAAGTATATCACCGATCCCTCCGCTGATACCGATTCCGAATAGCGCAAAATCGTATTTTACCGGATCTCCTGCATCCAACAATTTAAGATTGTTTGTGAGCTCTTTCACAGCCAACCAATCGTTTTGCGTTCGAAGTAAAAGTCCAAGTTGTCTTGAGATATTTGCAACGTGCACGTCGATCGGACACATTAAATCAGCCGGCGATATCTTCTTCCAAATCCCAAAATCCACTCCCTTATTATCTTGCCTGACCATCCATCGCAAGTACATGTTCAGTCGTTTGCAAGTCGACTTTCTCTCAGGTGTGGGGATGTGTTTCTTGGTGCGGTTAGGAGCTATCTCTGAATTGAAAAAAACCTTATTGAAGTTAGTAAGCCCTTTTTCAATTGTCTGACCGGGCAAGAATAGCGTCTCCAATGATCGATTTTCCTTGAAATGGTTTGATAGAAAATGAATGAAATATAGGGCATCAGTTGGCTGGAAGGTGCGATGCACGAATGCAGTAAAGGGTTTCAGGTCACTTTCAGTATGATTCATCAAGAAGTCATGCGGCGACAGGTCCATCATTGCTAAGAACTCATTGGATTTCCGAATGATCGTGGTGCGATTCCCCCATGAAAATACCGCTGCGATTAGTCCAGCGATTTCAATATCCTCAGGTTTTGAAAATTGATGCGGAATGGAAATCGGATCGGCCGGAATGAAATCAGGACGATTAAACCTTTCAACTTGCTCTTCCAGAAATTCTCGAAGATTCTCACTCTTCATAGTAGGTGAGTTCCACTCTGGCTCTTGCATCCAGGATACCCAATCTTTTAAAGGATTTTTCTGTCAATCGGATGATTATGTTTTGGTTCATACCCGTGTCTGGGAGCTGTCCTACCACCCGGACGAACACCTTTTTGTTGTTCATCAGGTTGCGCACTTCAAGCAAGGTGCCAGTCGGAAGTGTTTTATGCAATGCAAGATATTTGTCGGCTTCAGCCATGTCTTCTATTTGCATTGCAATGCCTTCCTGGGTCACTTTCCCAAAGTAATTTTTAGGTTGTTTTTCATCGTTGGGTCGATCGTATTCGCGGTACCATAGCAGTTGCCCAATCCTCAAGTCATCAGACCTCAACTGGTTCCACTTCATCAGGCTATCCGTGCTCACGTTTCGCTTCACTGCCACTTTCTCTAAAGTCTCACCTGTCTGCACATAGTGCTTTTTCGCTCGGGCAAATGGCGGAAGGTCTTTTTGAGGTGTCTTGATTTCGGCCTTAGAAATGATTGCCAATTGCTGATCCACATTCAAGGATTCGCTCGTCAGATTGTTCCATTTTTTAATGTCTTCTACGCTGACCTTGTATTGGCGCGAAATGGCATAAAGCGTTTCTCCGGGCTGTACCAAATGAATATACTTCTGAGAGGTGCTGGCCGGAGCTTTCTGTTCCTTTCTTTCTACAGGGATCGAGAGCATCTGACCAATTTGAATACTGTTGTCAACGATTTTGTTTTCCGCGATCACGGAGTTTACATCGGCCTTGTATCTCCTCGCTATGGCATATAATGTCTCGCCCGCATCGACCTGATGTATCACAAACCACTTGCCATCTCGCTGTTCTGATCGGACAGAATCCACAGGGCTGCCCCAAGCGAAGGACGAAACTAAAAACAGGACTATGGCACTACATCTCATAAATATTGATCTCGGTTTTATTTCGAACAAAAATCAGTCGGTTTTGGTGAGTAAAAAAACTACCGGGCGCAAAACCTTTCAAATCTCTGTCCTGAATTTCGTGATAATTTTCTTCTCCATCATAGAGTACAAGCAAATGACGCGAAAGCACATCCGAATGTTGCCGATAGTAACTTACAACAATGTACTTGTCCCACTCATCATATTCACAACCAAGAACTAAATCTGAGCCGATAAATTGTTTCACTGTGCCGAATTCTGGAGTGTCTGCCCGAATGATCGCCGGAATGCGAGGGGCTGGAGGCCAATGGCTAGGGGCGTCCACTTCCTCCAAATTTTGATTAGTAAGGTCAAGAGCGAAATAGGTAATCAGGTCAGGATTTTTCTTGTTCTCAAAACATTGGAGAAAGAGAAATTCGTTTTGATTGGAATGCAAACTATGCCAAGGCGTGATGCCATTCGGAGATAATTCGGCCACAACCTCCCCATTAGATAAATTCAGTACTGTGTAGTAGATGTGCGCTTGGTCTCTAGATTCAATGGCCAGGTGATTTTCATCAATTGCCGTCTGGAATAGGTTGCCGGGCAATTGGCGAACACAAACTTTTGAGAAGGGATTGCTCAAGCTGGATTAATTTTAGGTAAAATTAGTTAGAAGATTATGC
>CAYORY010000022.1:0-17402 GCA_964406435.1 uncultured Roseivirgaceae bacterium
CCGAAAACAGAATTGAAATTCCGGCCGACATGAAGTACTTCTGTATCTCAGAACAGACGGCCAACTACCTCCAGAAATACATCATCATTAGAAAGAGAAAAATTTTTACTGGTGAGCGAACTGCCGAAGATCTCTTGCAGGTAATCAAAAAGCACAAAACTGAGAAATTCTTGTTTCCATGCTCAGACATCCGAAAGGATGAAATTCCAAAGTTCATGGAAGAGAACGAATGTTATTTTAATGAGGCGGTCATCTACCGAACAGTGGCAAGCGACCTCTCTGACCTTTCGGACGTAAACTATGACGTCATAGCGTTTTATAGCCCATCTGGCATAGAATCACTCTACAGCAATTTCCCTGATTTTGTTCAGAACAAAACCCGAATTGCAGTATTCGGCCCTACTACAGCAGCCGCCGCTAAGAAGGCTGGCCTGATTACGGACATCATGGCACCACTGCCAAACGCCCCCTCTATGACAGGTGCTCTAGAAATGTATATCAAAGAAGCCAACGGAATCTAAGGGAAAAGCACTTCCCATAAGTTATCTTGTTGTTTCTTTGAAAGAAGGACGAAGATGAGGAAACTAGGTGCTTTACTTCTATTAATATGTTCTGCTCAGTTATCTGCACAGAATGACCCATTCTATAGTCATTACATGTACAACCCGGCCTACTACAACCCAGGTTGGCTAGGGGATGCGAATGGCGCATTTGCTGTTTTTCAGCACAGAAGCCAATGGGCTGGCTATAGCACATCCTTGGATGGAGCGGGTGGAGCACCCACTTCACAGCTTATGACCATTGTTGTTCCAGTAGATGGCGTTATTCACTCGGCAGGAATCAACATGTCCTTCGATAAGGCAGGGGCTGAGTCAATCCTTAAAATACAGGCGGGAGCTTCTTACAATTTCACATTCAATTCGGGGGTGTTGTCCTTAGGAGTAATGCCTGGAGTAGTTACTAGAACGCTGCGGTTTGATCTGCTTCGTTTCAATGATCCCAGCGATCAATTCAATCTTGGGACACGTGAGAGCCAGTCCAAATTCGATCTTGCTGCGGGTGCTTTTTTCAGATCATATTCTGGGTTTTTTGGAGGAGCAGCAATCGACCATATTTTAAAGCCCTCCTTAATTCAGATAGAGGGAGTAGATACAGAACTGAGGGGGAGACTCAAACAGACATTCTATTTTCACGGAGGAAGAATTTTTGAGGTCAATAGAGACCTAGAGATTACCCCAACAGCAATAGTCAAAACAGATTTATCTGGATATTCTTTTGACATAAGCGGTGTGGCAACTTATAAAGACACGATGTGGGGGGGGCTATCTTTTAGGAAGTCTGAATCAGTGATCGTACTATTAGGATATAATTTACTTGAGAACAAAGAATTGAAAGTCGGGTATTCATTTGATTATGTTGCCAAGGATCAAGATGCTAAGCAGCCCACTTCTCATGAGATTTTTGTCAGGTATAATTTGCCTTCTTTCGTTTTGGGAGGTCGAAAAGCAGTGAAAACCCCACGCTTTAGTTTCTAATAGTTTCCTCAATTACGAGAAAATTTGCTCAGGAAGCCTGTATACCATTATATTTAGCCCTCTTTACGTACAATAATTGTTGCAAAAGTTTGTTTATTTTACATACTTGCAAGTTCAATCAAGGTGTTATGAATAAAATGCGTGTTAAGTTATCTTCTCTATTGACGATTGTCATGGGGGCAGCAATATCAAGCTGCGGACTGTTCGGAGGGAACAAAGGTGATCAAGGAGAGCTCCTTGGTGCGCCGGACAGACAAGGTTGGGAAATGACTAGACCTTATGGTATGGTTACCTGCCCAGCCGGAACGTTTCACATGGGTCAAGCTGACCAGGATGTGGCGGCCACACAAATCAACTTCAACAAACAAGTGACCATCGGTCAATTCTTTATGGATGATACCGAGATTACCAACAACGAGTACCGTCAGTTTACTCAAGCGTTGGAATCAGGGACCGAGCCGTTTACGGCAGCTGGTTTTTCTGTTGAGGATTTGAAGCCGGATACAACAGTTTGGACAACAGACTTCACTCATCACATGGGTGACCCTCTTGTCCAGTATTATTGGGATCATCCTGCATTCGATGATTTCCCTGTTGTTGGAGTTAGCTGGGAAGCGGCAAGAGTGTTCGCCGACTGGAGAACCCGTCACCTAAATGACTACAGAGCTACGGAAGGTCTTCCAAGTATGCCGAATTTCAGATTGCCTTCAGAGGCAGAATGGGAGTATGCAGCTAGAGGTGGAAGAGATATGGCAAAATACCCATGGGGTAATCCATATGTTAGAAACACAAAGGGATGTCTACTTGCCAACTTTAAGCCAGGGCGTGGTAACTACTATGATGATGGTTATGCTTATACCGCCCCAGTAAATACTTACTTCTCTAATGATTTTGGTCTTTACGACATGTCAGGTAATGTGGCTGAGTGGTGCGAGGATGCATACAATCCTGCTGCCATGCCATTGGTTTGGGATTTGAACCCTACTTACTTCGATGAAAATGTTGAGCATAAAGTGATCCGAGGCGGATCTTGGAAAGACATTGCTTACTACCTTGAAACAGGTACTAGGACTTACGACCATAAAAAAGCAAAACGATCTTCAATTGGCTTCCGCTGCGCAATGACGTACTTGGGAAGATCAGGAGGATATGAATTTTAATTATATACTAACCTAAATACTAAATAAAATGAGTAAAAAAGGCGGATTTCAGGAACTACTGTTCAAAACCATAATGCCGAAAGTATACGGTATTGGTGCTGCAGTT
The DNA here is from genome assembly GCA_964406435.1 of uncultured Roseivirgaceae bacterium. Lineage (GTDB taxonomy): Bacteria > Bacteroidota > Bacteroidia > Cytophagales > Cyclobacteriaceae > JAAEPI01. Next base: position 2,802 of record CAYORY010000022.1, read on the forward strand.
GTAATTGTTGGTGCAATGTTTAAAATTTTGCACTTACCAGGAGCAGGGTTAATGCTTGGTGTAGGTCTTACTACTGAAGCAATCATTTTCCTTCTCAGTGCATTCGAACCAGCACACAGAGACCCAGATTGGGCGAAAGTATACCCAGAACTTGCTGATGATTACGACGGTCCTTCCGCCGCTCCGAGAGCTGTTGCTGCGCCTCAAGCCACAGGTGCTTCTGCACAAATGGACAAAATGTTAGCTGAGGCTAAAGTTGGTCCTGATTTGGTTAAGAGTCTTGGAGATGGAATGAGAAACTTGGCTGAATCAGCTAAGAAAATGTCAAACCTTAGCGATGCTGCCGTAGCTACAAATGAGTACGCTGGAAATGTGAAAAAAGCTTCTGCTTCTTTGACTGAAATGAACAAGTCTTACTCTTCTGCAATGGAAGGAATGAAAGGCTTTGCCAATGCTGCAACTGATACTAAAGAGTATCACGCTCAAGTTCAAAATGTAACTAAGAGCCTAGGTGCGTTGAACGCAGTATATGAAATGGAATTGAAGGACGCTCAGAGCCACACTAAAGCTTTGAATAAATTCTATTCTAACATCAGTGGTGCGCTTGAAAGCATGGCTGAGGCTGGAAAAGAAACATCTGCATTTCAAGCAGAGCTTAATAAGTTGACATCTAACATCTCGTCTCTCAACAGAGTGTACGGAAACATGTTGACAGCCATGAAGGGCGGAGGATCAACTCCAAGTGCTAATTAATAACCTTAAAAGCTAAAAAATTATGTCCGGAGGAAAAGAAACAGGACGGCAGAAAATGATCGGGATGATGTACTTAGTACTGACTGCTTTGTTGGCACTGAATGTTAGTTCCACGGTCATTGAAAAGTTCATCTTTCTAAACGATAGTTTAGAGCGTGCGAATGCCGAAGCGGAGCAGAGGAATGTTGAAATTCTTGAGGCAATGCGAGAATCTGTCAAGGAAAAGGGTAATAAGCCTGAAGACGTTGCAGTTATCAAAGCAAGTGATGAGCTGAGAGCAAAAACCGCTGAAGTTGTCAAAAGACTAGCTGAATATAAAGCAGAGTTTATTGAAGAAACCGGTGGTTATGAAGAAGGCTTTGAAGGGAATGTTCACCATTTGAAGGGCAAGACTAACTACGATGGAGTTGGTCATTATATGATGCCAATTGAAGAAGGTGGCCAGGGCCATGGAAAGGAAATGAAGGCGGTACTAGCTGATTATACAGAATTCGTCAAGAATTTGTTGTCATCGCAAGCTGCTCCAGAATCGGTAATCAGTCATTTCAAGAATATCACCCCTGATGCAGAGGAAGATCCAGTTTATAGGGAAGATCCAAACCAAGAAGGCAAGAAGTGGTCACAGTTGGCATTTGAGTATTCGCCTACTCATGCAGGGTTAGCAACTGTGAGTGAACTTCAAGCCTCAGTTCTTGGTTTTGAAACTCGCGGTTTGGATCACCTGAAAACAAGAACAGGTTTAACAGAAATCATATTTGATGATATTAAGGCCATGGTAATGCCGGTCTCACAGTATGTCGTTTCGGGTAGTACCTATGAAGCTGAAATGTTTGTAGCTGCTTCTTCTAAAAGCGCGCAACCTCAGATGACCTATAATGGAACTCCTATCGAAGTTGATGCTACCGGAACAGGTAAAGTTTCATTTCCTGTGAACATGAACGGTGGGACTGCCGAAGGAAATGGTGTTGTTAAGAAAACATTCGAGGCTGCAATTAAAGTGGCCACTGCAGGAGGTGATACCACATTTACAAGTACCATTGAGTATTATGTGGTGAAGCCAGCTATCGTAATAAGCTCAAATACAGCTGTATCTCTTTATAGAAACTGTGCGAATGAAGTACGAGTGGATGTTCCTGGTCTATCAGGAAATTATAATCCTTCTTTTGGAGGTACTGGTGCACAATTCATTAAAGGAGGATCTGCGGGTGAATTGAACATAGTACCGGATGCTCGTGCAAGAAAAGTGGTATTATCGGTCAGCAACGGAGGACAAAAGATTGGTGACAAGGAGTTTGGTGTGAAGGAAATTCCTGCTCCGGAGATCGTTGTAAAGAATGGCAATAGCGTGGTAACGCCTAACCAGCCAATCGCAACAGGAACTACTGGTTTAAGAGTGGATGCAGTACCGGATTCAGATTTTGCCTCGGGACACCCTAAGGACGCCAGATTTGTTGTTCTTCAAGGGGAGGCATCTCTCTTGAGTGGTGGTCTTGTAAGGAAAAAAATTCCATTTAGAAATGGTCAACTTGATTTGAGAAGCATTGCGGCAAATGTAAGAAAGGGCGATGCTTTGGTAATCGAGATTCAAAGAGTAGGTCGTCGAAACTTCCAGGAAAAGGATGAGAACTTCCCTAAATTCCAGAAGTTCGTGACGGTTACTTATTAAAGTTAAATTCAGAGGTATGAAACGAATTTGTTATGTGTTTTTAATGGCTTTGATGGGAATTGGTGGCGCTTACGCGCAAGATTCCAGCAACAAGCCGGAGGTTGACGAAATCTACAAGATGTTCTCTAAGACTATGTCAAGGAGAATGGATCTTGAAGTGAAACAAAACCGACCGTTCTTTTCTAGAAATGGAGAAATTTCAAGAATTCTCATTGAGGCAATGAATGCTGGTGATTTGAAGGTCTATAGATCCGACAGTTGCCTAAATGTAATGCCTGATAGTACTCTACAGAAGAATTTGGCGTACACGGTCACTGAGCAGGTTCCTGAAGATCCAAATGATCCTTATTCACCAATGGTTACTAAGGATGTTACTACGGTGATTCCTGAGACACTTTTCTCGGTAATGTACATCAAGGAAGATGTGATTTTTGATAGAAATAGGTCTAGAATGTATTGGTACATAAGAACACTTACTCTTACTGTGCCTGGAAAGCCTGAGTATGTGAATCAGTATGGAATCACGGGTGAGCTTAGTAACGTACTTCATTTTAAGTATGACGAAGTTGTGGAGGTTTTGAGAAGCGAAAAATATGCGGATCGAGCCATCTGGTATAATAGCCAGAACATTGCTTCACATAGAAATATGGCAGATGCTATGGAATTACGTTTGTTTAGTGCACCAATTATTAAGGTGGCGAATAATCAAGACTTGGACATCAGACAGCAATATCGTGAAGCAATAGCTAAGGATCCAATGCAAGCATTGTTGATTCAGCAGCAACTTGAATATGATTTAGCTGAGTATGAAGCCGAGTTATGGTCATACTAAGCATATAATAAAGCAAAAAATAAAGAGGATCAATTTTGATCCTCTTTTTTGTTTAAGGCCTTCGAGACTATTTGCGCTTTACTAAGTCCAATGAATTGTGCCAACTCTGTAATGGATGCTTTTCTGATTCTATCAACACTTTTTAATTGATTGAGTAGAATGTTGCGCGTTTTATCTCCAATTCCGCGGATGCTATCAAGTTCTGATACTGTTTGTGTGTTGCTTCTGCTATCCCTGTGGAAGGTAATCGCAAATCTGTGTGCTTCGTCTCGTATTCGCTGAAGGAGTTTGAGTGATAGTGATTTCTTGTTGATATGGAGTGGAAAAGGATCATTAGGCAAATAGATTTCCTCAAGCTTTTTGGCAATACCAATTATTGGAAGTTCACCATACAGATCAAGCTCTTTCAGCGCCTCACAAGCCGCACTTAGCTGACCTTTACCACCATCTATTACAATAAGTTGTGGAAGAGGCTGCTCTTCTTCAACCAGTCGCTTGTACCTTCTGGTTACAATTTCTTTCATAGACAAAAAGTCGTCTGGGCCTTCCACCGTTTTAATCCTAAATTTCCTGTAATCCTTCTTTGAAGGCCTTGCATTTTTAAAGCAGACCATGGAAGCAACAGGGTTGGTGCCTTGAATGTTCGAATTGTCGAAGCATTCGATGTGTTTAGGAACTTCTTCAAGAGAAAGATCTTCTTGAAGTTGTGCCAGTGTTTTGTCAGTAATTGTAGGTGCGTGATTAGCGCTTTCTTTCCTATAAAACTTTACGTTCTTTAAAGAGAGATCAACCAGCTTTCTTTTGTCTCCAATTTTTGGAACGGAGATACTCACATCTTCCCACGTATCAACTTTAATATTTGTAAGGATTGTTTTGCTATCGCTTTCAAATTTCCGACGAAGGTTGAACATGACCAGTGGGAGTATCTCCGCCTCACTTTCATCGAGTTTTCTTTTTACTTCTATAGTTTCCGATTGCTTAATGGCGCCTTCTTCTATTTTCATGTAGTTAATGAAGGACTTATTGTTATCAGACTCAATAGTGAATATGTCGGTTTGGGTAATTTGAGGATTTGCAACCAATGATCTTGATTGAAAGCTCTCCAGAGACTCGATTTTTTCCTTCAGAATTTGAGCATCCTCGAAACGAAGATCTTGTACAGCGAGATGTAGCGATTCTTTGAAGCTGGTTTTGACAGGAAATAAATTGCCTTTCAAAATATGACGAATTTCGGCAATGTCACTCAGGTAGCTTTCTTCAGATTGAAAGCCAACGCACGGTCCTTTGCAGTTTTTAATATGGTACTCCAGGCACACACTAAATTTACCTGACTCTACATTTGTTTTGGAGAGAGTCAGAGAGCAGGTCCTTATTTTGTATAGTTTCTTGACTAGGCGTAGTACGTTGTTCATAGCTCTCACACTCGTGAATGGCCCAAAGTATTCGCCTTTCTTGGGATTGACCCTTCGCGTAGATAGCACCTTTGGAAATCGTTCTTTTGTAATGCAGACGTAAGGATAACTTTTGCCATCCTTAAGCATTATGTTAAACCTTGGCTGATTTTCCTTTATCAATGAATTCTCGAGAACAAGGGCCTCATATTCATTATTTACAATGACGAATTCAATCTCCGTAACCTCTCGAACCAAGCGGGCGGTTTTAAGGGTGTGGTTGGTACCGGAGAGGAAGTAGCTTGATACTCGTTTGCGTAGGTTCTTGGCCTTGCCGACGTAAATAATGACTCCTTCTTTATTTAGGTATTTGTAGACCCCTGGTGAGCTTGGGACTTTACGAAAATCATCTTTTTGGAAGCGCTGAAAATGCCATGCTTCCATCAACGAACGATATCTTCTCTGGTCACAACTTCTGCCTTTGAGGAATCAACCTCAACAGTGCTTCCATACAAGGAGCAGTCAAGTTCTACTCCAAGTGGAATATTGGGTCTGTCGAAGGTGCCGCCTTCATAGTTTAGGGTACTGTCTTGATATACTTTTACCATGAATTTGTCCCAAATTGGCATGGCCGTGCGAGCTCCTTGTCCCATTGCCCAGTTTCTAAAATGTATACTACGATCGTCTCCACCTGACCAGGCACCTGCGGCCAGATCCTTGGTCATTCCCATAAACCATCCATCGGATGAGTTTTGGGTGGTACCTGTTTTAGCCGCTATGTCATGATTCAATCTAAGTTCTCTACTAAGTCCCAAGGCGGTTCCTCCAGCCTCTTCCGTTGTTCCCTTTAGCATATGAAGCATGATATAAGCCGTAGCTTCATTGATAGCGTCGGTCTTGTTTGTTGGAAATGCTTGAATTACGTTACCGTTTTTGTCTTCAATTTTTGTGATAAAGAAGGGTACGGTATGAATTCCCCGATTAAGAAAGGTAGAGTAAGCCCCAACCATTTCAAACAAGGAAACATCACTAACGCCAAGAGCAATTGAAGGAACTGCATCTAGATTGCTTTCAATGCCCATCTTGTGAGCGAGATCTACTACTGACTGGGGATTGGTCCAGTTCATAACAGCAAAAGCCGTAACCGTATTTACCGATCTCGCCATTGCTTGACGCAAGGTCATCACCTCACCGGTTGCTGGAACTCCAGAATTCGTGGGAGCCCAGAATGCCGGGTCTTGTTCTGGGAGATGATAGGTGTTGACTACATCCACGGCCGTTTGGCAAGGCGAATAGCCATTTTGAATTACTGCCGTGTATACAAATGGCTTGAAGGTAGATCCCGGCTGCCGCTTGCCATACTGCACGTGATCGTATTTGAAATACTTGTGGTCTATGCCTCCCACCCATGCTTTAATGTGTCCAGAACGGGGTTCCATCGCCATAAATCCTGCCCGAAGAAATTTCTTATAATAGGCCAGAGAATCGTAGGAGTTGAAGAGGGTATCCACATCTCCTTTGTATGAAAAGACTGTCATTGCCTTTGGCTTTCTTAGATAGTACTCCACTGAATCCGAATCTTTCCCAAATTCTCTGACCAAGGATTTGTATACATCGGTTCTTTGAATGGCGTTCTGTAAGAATCCTTTGAGCTCGCGCCCTTCCTCGTCCATCCAAGGCTTACGGTCACCCATTTGTTCGTTGAATTTTATCTGAAGTTCCGCCATGTGCTCGTTCACAGCTGCCTCAGCGTAGGTTTGCATTCGGCTGTCAATGGTCGTGTAGATTTTCAGCCCATCGTCATAGAGATCATAGCCGTGTTCAGTGCACCAAGTTCTGAGGAAATTACCCACCACGGTTCTGAAATAGGGTGCTAAACCTTCATTTTGGTTATCAACTCGGTAATTCAACCCAAAGTCAGTTTCTTTCAAAGAGTCATAAAGCTCCCGAGTGATCAGGTCGTATTTATGAACATTGAAAAGCACTTCGGTTCTCTTTCGCTTGGCTCTTTCCGGGTTTAAAATGGGGCTGTAGGCGGTGGGGGCATTCAATGCGCCTACCAGTAAGGCGGACTCCTGATAATTAAGCTGAGAAGGTAGCTTATTGAAAAATGTTTTGGCGGCTACTTTGATCCCAAATGAGTTACTACCAAACTCGATGGTATTGAGGTACATCGCAAGTATTTCTTCTTTGGTGTAGGATTTTTCCAATTGAACGGCAATAATCCATTCCTTAATCTTAGTGATGACAAAACCAATCTTTGGAATTTTATAAATAGGCCCCCTATTTTCGGTATTCGTTCTGTAGAGGTTTTCGGCTAGCTGCATGGATAGCGTACTGCCCCCGCCTTGCGCGCCAAGAGTGATAGCTGCTCGCATAAGCCCCCTTAAATCGATACCTGAATGATCTTTGAAGCGAATATCCTCGGTCACCAGGAGGGTATTTACCAGTTGTGGCGAAAGCTCATCATAAGTTACTGGTGTCCTGTTTTGACGAAAATATTTGCCCAGCTGCACGCCATCTGCGCTAATAAGCTCTGAACTCAGATCAGGATCAGGCTTTTCCAAATCCTCCAGACTGGGCAATCCACCAAACCAACCAAAAGCATCATTTTTGACCATCAGTACTGTCGTAGTGATTCCTCCAAAAAAAAGTATGAAGAGTAGCCAGATAAGAAAAAGAAAACGGCGAATTCTGTTTTTACTCATTGATAGTATTTGTCAAAGAAGGATTTGTAGGTTTCAATATCCTTTGTTTTATAGAAAATATCAAAGTTCTCCTCTGTCATTACAAACAATGAATGCTTTTGTCCTTTGAATTGATCGAACAGATTATACTGACCAGCAAGGGTATTGCTGCGTTTTTGTGCCTCGTTCTTGTTGGTAAGATTCTTCATTACTATAATAGAATATTCTTCACTAAGCAAGAGGTTGGCGTAAGGTTCGGTCAGGTTATTCTTGCTAATAAATGCTTCAATTAGTCGTTTTGCAATCGTACCATTTTCGTCAGAGTTGGCATAAGCTAAAACCATAACGTGAGCCTGGTTTAAGTCGCCTGAGTATTTGGCTTTAGAACTGCTATACAGGTTTACTTTGTATTCATTAGAGGTTTCCATCAAAGTCTCCGCATAGGGTATTAGTTCGCTTTCGGAGTACGTTTTCACAAAGTTATCCAGCTCAAACTGATATTGATGTTGTCCTTCCAGATGCCCGATGTTAAGAATCCTTAATAGCTGCAGATTGTCGCTGAATTCATTGTTTGGGTGAGAGGACAAAGCGCTATCCAGTAGGAGTTGCGATTTTGCAAATTGCTTTTGGTCATACAGATCATAAGCCAGTCGATACACGCTTTGCAGCCGCTGGGTGATAGCGAAAGTCTCTTCGCGATAATTCGGATTGGCGATTAATTTGGCATAAATGGATTCCGGGTACTCTGAAGACAGCCTGCCGGCCACACGCTTAGCCTCTTGCTCTTTGTCTCCCTGATACAATAAGAAGAGCTGATATAAGACTTCTGGCTCTTGCGGAGAGCCGGGGAATCTTCGGAGTAATTCTTCAAAGGTACTTATGGCATTCTCTGTTTCAAGCAGTCTGAAATTATAGATATTTCCTACTGCATAAAGAGCATCTCTGATTTCGAATTCGAGCTTTTCCTTCTGCTCAGGCGTGGTTGGAATTTGAGTAAGTATGGCTGAAATCTTGGTTTCCACAGATTCAGCAGACTCCTCATTGGAGGAATTACCTCTGATGTTTTTTTCGGGGGCGATTTCGCTCTCTTCATTGCTGGCTACTTCCTGGTTACTTATGATTTTTACAGATCTTCTCCAATGATCTTCAAGCGGGCGCTGCTTCCACTTTCGCTGAAAGTTGGTAAACCCAGTACTTACCGATTTAGGGTTATCAAAGTACCAGGCTCCATCTGATCCTGTGGATATAAGGATACCTTCGTCATCGCTCGCCCGACTTTCTCTTTGTTGTTGAACTCTAGCCAGTTTTTGGGCTTCTTTTTTCCTTTCCAATTGTTGTATTGAATCCTGAACGATCAGGTTATTTGCCCATGACTTTAGTGAATCGGGTGGAAGCTTAGAAAGGGTCAAAAGGCTGTCGTTTAGTCGAATAGTGGTGATATGCTTGACAAAATCTATAAGAATTTCCTGTCGCTCTTTTATGGCCAGGTAATTTTCCTCGTCCTTTGGGAGGGTATTCACTGTGCTGTCGTAATAGTTCTTTGCCACCTCGAAGTTCTTCAATGAATCGTAATAGATTTTGGCGAGGCTCAAGTACGAAAGCCCCTTCTGACGATTGTTGCCCTGACTTACCCTGACGGACTTTTTATAATGGCCAATAGCTTCCTTGAGGTTGTTATTTTTTTCTGCAAACACCCCCATTTCGTAGTAGATTTTGTCATTGTACTCAAAGTTCTTTCGGTCAACCAGCAGCTTTTTAAAGTATTTGCGAATTGTTTTCACATCCTTACCTTCCGAGAGCTCCGTTACCTGGGCCATGTTGAGTTTAGTGTAAAAAGACAACTCATAAGACGGGTTGTTTCTCAACGATTTTTCGTAGTAATAAAATGCACTCGCACTGAACCCCAGACGCTGATAGAGTTGTCCAATAATGAATTGAATTCTGGCTTTGTCTTTCGCGTTGATTAGGAGCTCTTCGGCTTTGACCAGGTTCTGAGTCATCAAATCCAGATTGGCCGTTTGCTGATAAAAGTGAGCCTGGCTCAGATAGTAGGCTTCTTTGTTTTTATTGCTGAGTTCTTCTTTTTTCAGGTAATCAATGACCGCTGCAGCGTTTTTGTACTCCTTGTTGATTGTAAAGGTTCTCATCAAATTGATCAGTGCCTCGTGCCTCACATCATCATTATCGCTTTTGGTGTTCACATATTTGAAGGCCTCAACGGCATCCGGAAATTCCATACCGTACATACGGGCCTTGCCGACTAACACATATGCAGGGTATTCCCACTTAGCTTCAGGATGTCGCTGAATACAGATAGATGCCTTTTCTATACAATCCGTCAATTGATCCTTAAGGGCCACCGCGTCGGTAGAGTCATATGGCGCATAAATGGGTAGAATTTTGTCGTAATTCCACTCGTATTGATCGTGCAGTCTAGCCTCTATGGCCTTTATATGCTCATTGGCTATGAAATAGGCGTTGTAGTGAGCAGTAATGTCGTGATACGCAGCATTGACGGGGTTGGAGCGCTGTGGAGCACACCCTAGCAAGAGAATGCCAATGAGTAGATAAAAGAAATATGTTCTTTTCACGCTTTTTTAGAAACCTTGAGGCAAAGATTCAACGTTTGTTGAGTTCTAAATCTTGTAAAGATACCAAGTATCCTTTTCAATATATTTGCCCGATTAACTAGATCCCTTGAGCGCAAAAAAAACTTTCTCTAGCTGGCTGACAACCAAATATCTCCTCATTATTAGAAATGAGGAGAATTTTGCGGAGAAAAACACCTACACATTTAATTATGCCCGATTGATCCTAATCGGACTTCTTCTTTTTATTGTCATTCTAGCCATTGGGATTTTCCTTGTGAGAGGTGTCCTGGAGCAATGGCTGGATCCAAGGTACTCTCAGCAGGAGGCCAAAAGACAGCTTATTGAAATGAGGGTGGGGATGGATTCATTGAAATACCAACTGGTGAGTCAGGACATTTACATTCAAAATGTAAGGAAAATACTTTCGGGCAATCTGGACTCTCTTCAGATTGATAGCCTTTCTTCTGCGGAAGTCAGACCTGATATTGTTCTTCAGGAGCGGCTTCAGCCCATCGATTCTCAATTTCGTGCCGAATTTGAAAACAATTCGTTTTCCGAAGTGTCATTCAATAATGGCTCATTTGCCAATGAATTCCGGTCACTTTATTTGTTCAGCCCCATGGAAGGAATTGTGTCAGACGGATACAATCCAAAAGACGATCATTTTGGAGTTGACCTGGTTGGTAAGGAAAATGAACCCGTTAAAACTGTGGCTGATGGTATAGTGATTTTCGCATCTTGGACGTTAGATGGAGGGCATGTGATAGGCGTTCAGCACAGGGCAGGATTGGTTTCTGTCTACAAGCACAATTCGGAATTATTAAAAAACGTAGGTAATTTTGTATCTGGAGGGGAAATCATTGCCATTGTGGGTAATTCAGGGGAGCTGACGAATGGGCCTCATTTGCATTTTGAGCTATGGCACAACGGCAGCCCGGTGAACCCGGAAGAGTATATTGGATTTTAAAGGAAATGATGCGCAACAAAAACAACAACAAAGTGGCTGACGAAGTAAGCAATTCAAACATCATCGCTAAGGGTACAACCCTGACTGGCGATCTGGAAACCTTCGGTAATCTTAGAATAGAGGGAAAGTTGAAGGGAAATATCAAGAGCAAGTCAAAAATTGCGTTTGGCCAATCCTCAGAGATTGAAGGAAATGTACTGGCTCAGAATGCTGAGGTTGCAGGGCATATCTCCGGAACGGTGGAAATCAGCGAAACGCTGGTTCTTAAAGCGTCTGCCGTGGTAGATGGTGACATTATCACTGATAAACTGCTTGTAGAGTCTGGAGCGGTATTTAATGGAAGCTGCAAGATGGGCGTGAAGTCTAAAGAGATCCACATTGGCCAAGAAGAGCCATACCTCAAAGCCCATTCCTAAGGAAGATAAAAGCTCTCTGAAATATTACGGCCTTGGGCTGGAATTGGTAGTGCTCAACTTAGCCCTCATCTTAGGAGGCTACTTTCTAGATGATTACCTAAAAAGCAGCCCTATTCTTATTTTGCTTGGCGTACTACTCGCCATGGCCGGAACCATTACCATTTTATTGAAACGACTAAAATGAACAAATACGTTTGGCTGGTTCTAATTGGTTTGGCTCTTGTAGGAGCTGAGTTTGGACTGGATAATTACATCACATTTCATAGATTTTACCAGGTCACCGTTATTTTTTTCATCATTCAAACAGGCATCTTGTTTAGGATAGAAGATAGAGGACCAGAAAATTTGAAGGTCCAGCTATCTATGGTTAAAATGGGATTACGACTCTTATCGGCCATGGCTTTTGCTCTAATAATGGGCTTAAAAATTGATGAAGGAGTCCACCTCTTTTTTATTCAGTTTATTATCCTCTATTTGGTGTTCATGACTTTTGAAATAATTCTGGCATTGGCTAACTTGCGGCGGAATTCAGAGACCAACTCTAAAGCATGAAAATCAGCCAATTGAAGTTTTTCCTTAACCTCTTGAAAATCAATAAGTTTTTAGTTGTTGTTTTCATGTCTTTGCCTACCATTCTTCTTGCTGGCGGAGGTGAGGAGGATTCCAAGGAATTTAATCCTGGTGAGCTAATAACACATCATATTTCAGACTCGCATTCTTGGGAGGTTTTTCACGGGAAAGATGGGTTTGGCACCATAAACCTGCCAATAATTGTATATTCAGATGAGCGAGGATTGGAGGTATTTTCGTCAAGTAAATTTTATGATGAGCATCACAAGCTCGTGAGCTATAATGGTTATGAAATGCATCATGAACATATTACGTTGAACGGTGAGCATGTCATGGATTTGTCATTGACAAAAAACGTATTGTTCATGTTGATTGATGCACTACTCTTGATACTGGTTTTCACTGCAGTGGCGAGAGGTTATAAGAAAAATGAGGGGAGAGCGCCAAAGGGGATTCAGGCATTTTTTGAGCCGCTGATTGTGTTCGTGAGAGACGACATAGCCAAGGATAATATCGGCAAAAAGTATGAGAAGTTTTTGCCTATCCTGCTGACTATCTTTTTCTTTATCTGGTTCGGCAACTTATTAGGACTCCTCCCAGGAGGAGCGAACATGACAGGAAACATTGCAACCACTTTAACCTTGGCGGTGGTTGTGCTTATTATCACTCTGTATTCGGGAAGAAAAACGTATTGGTTGCATATTCTTGATCCCTTGGGGAAATCTATGAGTTGGGGAGGGAAGATTTTGCTCTACTTGATTCTCTGGCCCGTGGAGATAATTGGAATATTCACCAAGCCATTTTCATTAATGGTTCGTTTGTTCGCGAATATCACAGCGGGTCATATTCTGATTTTAAGCATTCTAAGTTTAGCATTTATTTTTCAAAGTTACGTCATTGGTACTGTGGGAGCACTTTTCGCAGTTGCCATGAATATGCTTGAGTTGTTTGTAGCACTGCTACAGGCGTATGTATTTACCCTGCTTTCGGCCATGTACTTTGGTGCTGCGGTTGAGGAAGCACATCATTAATTAGAAACTATTTTATAACCATAAATTGAATTAACATGGGAGCAATTGGAGCAGGTATAGCAGTATTAGGAGCAGGTCTTGGTATCGGTTTAATCGGTAAAGGAGCTACAGAAGGTATTGCTAGACAACCAGAAGCACAAAGCAAAATTCAAACTGCAATGATCATCGCAGCGGCCCTTATTGAAGGAGCTGCGCTTTTCGGAGTTGTTGTTGGATTGTTGGACGTGCTTGGAGTTGGAAAATAATTCCAAAAACCTGATCTCGATCCACATTAGGTGGCGAGATCAGGTTTAATTTAATTCATACTTTAACAAAAAACATTGTGGATTTAGTTACCCCTGACATTGGCTTAATTATTTGGCAACTTGTTGTCTTCTTAATAGTGCTCTTTGTACTAAAGAAGTACGTTTGGACGCCTATTCTTGGTGCTTTGAAATCAAGAGAGTTTCAGATCGAAGATTCATTGCGAGCGGCAGAGCAGGCAAGGGATGAAATGGAGCAGATCAAGATGGACAATGAGTACCTTCTTTATGAGGCGCGAATCGAGAGAGATCAAATGATGAAGGATGCGACTATCGTGGCAAACAAAATCAAGGATGATGCGAAGGCCGAGACCTCTAAGATTTCTGAGAAGATGATCAGCGACGCAAAATCCGCTATCGAAAACGAGAAAAAACAAGCAATGGAGGAGATGAGAAATCTTGTGTCTTCATTGTCATTAGAAATAGCCGAACAGATACTTCGTGAGAAGCTCAAGGATGATAAGGCGCAGAAGGAATTGGTAGAGAAGTTTCTGAAAGAAGCAAAAGTCAACTAATAGATGTCGAACGCACGAATAGCGAACAGATACGCAAAACCACTGCTTGAGCTTGCACAAGAAGGAAAAGTTCTTGAAGAGGTGAAAGAGGACATGGCGGACTTTGCGAAACTATGTGATGAGAATAGAGAGTTTCTACTCATGCTTAGGAGTCCAATTATTCCTCACCTGAAAAAGGCAGAAATTCTCAAGAAAATTTTTACAGGAAAATCAAACAAGCTCACTCTATCGGCTTTTGAAATCATTGCCCGAAAGAACAGAGAAAATCTTCTTCCTGAGATAGCCGCAGAGTTTGTTTCAGAATACAACAAAGTGATGGGGCTTCAAAATGCCATGGTAACCACCACCTTCCCTATTGATGCAGAAATGAGAAAGTCATTTGAGCAAATTGTGAAGGATGTGACCGGCAGCAAGGCCATTCTTACAGAAAAGGTAGATCCCGAAATCATCGGCGGATACGTGCTCCGAATGGGAGACAAACAATTGGATCAGAGCATCAGCTCCGACCTGAAAGAAATCAAATTGAAATTCAATAAAAACTAAGCCCAAAGGCGAATACGAATATGTCAAGTGTAAGACCAGATGAAGTTTCAGCGATACTTAGAGAGCAGCTCTCAAGCCATAAGACTGAAGCAGAACTAGAAGAAATTGGAACCGTCCTTCAGGTAGGTGATGGGGTAGCCCGAATCTACGGACTTACTAAAGCTCAAGCGGGTGAGTTGCTTGAGTTTGAAAATGGATTGAGAGCCCTAGTTCTTAACCTTGAAGAAGACAATGTAGGAGCGGTACTTCTGGGAGATTCTAGTAGCGTGAAGGAAGGCGATACAGTAAAGACTACCGGTCTTATCGGATCTATCAAAGTAGGTGACGGTATGTGCGG
>CAYORY010000023.1:0-17069 GCA_964406435.1 uncultured Roseivirgaceae bacterium
AGCATGCAAACCAACACAATCGACGAATTAAAAGAAAGCGGTCAATCGATGGAGGTAAAGGATTTCTTCGACGGACATGCCGAGGAGTACAAAACCAAGTACTCCAGGGAGAATAAATTCTATGAATACTTCTTTTTTGAAAGGCTGGATGAAGCCACCAAAGCGATTGATTTTAAGCAAAAAGCTATTCTGGATGTAGGCAGTGGCACAGGGCCACTGTTTGATTATTTGCATGAAACCGGCCGATCTGATTTCTCAAAATTTGTTGCCACGGATATTTCTGAGCAGATGCTGAGTCAGAGCAATGTGCCAATGGAAAATCGATTTCCCGGAAACTTTGCCAAGCTGAAGTTCGATTCCAAATTCGATTTGATCTTCATGCTTGGTGTGACCACCTACCTTTCGCCAGCAGATTTGAAAGCGTATTTTAAAAAAGTGGAATCGCTCCTAGTGCCCGGGGGGCAGTTTATTGTCACGTTCACCAATCAAAGAAGTCTGGACATTTGGATGCGAGGTTTACTTTCACCTCTTCGCAAATTGATGGCCGGAAAAAATCGTGTGCTGGCTCAGGATTTTGACACATGGTATTATACAAAAAAAGAAGCGCTCAATCACCTGCCCGATGGAATGACCAGTGAACAAATCATCGGGATCAATCATACCATCTTCCCTTTTTCCCGATTGCTATCAAGCATTTCGATCAGCATTGCCAAGCGCATTCATGGATGGAAAGACACAGGGTTTAAGCTTTGGCTGAGCAGTGATTTTTTGGTTAGGGCGAGGTTGTAATCCTCTCCCCCGGCCCTCTCCATGGGAGAGGGAGTGCTCTGAGAAGATCGCAAAATTATGGGAAGATTTTGTAGATGTCCTTTCTGTGGACAACTCTTGCAAACTCAATTAAGTCATTAGAAATGAATACTCCAATTCGATAATCTCCCGAGCGAATCCGGAAAGCATCGTCAAAACCATTCAGCTTTTTCGTCCCTGGCACTTCAGTAATTTGATCAACTTCCTTTACTAACTCGATGATTTCGAGAATAGCCTGAACATCCTTTGGCTTTTTGATCTTATCGAGATCCTTGCTAAACTTCTTGAGATAGGCAACTCTCAATGTGCCTTCAGTTTTTGCACTATTTCAGTTTCATCGACAAACTCCGAACGGTCTACGTCCTTCATCATGACAGCTAAACCCAAGTCCTCCAACTCTTCATCGGATACGACCTTTGAACGGACTCCTAACTTGCTCAACAATTCGGAAACGAACTGGAATTCCTTCCGACTTTTAGGGCTAACAACTATCGAACTCATTTATCAAAGATAACCAAATCCAAGACTGCAAACGGCTTCTCAATTCATCTCTCTCTGGTTCTCTCCACGGGAGAGGGAGTATTAGGGCAATGTCGTCTTCGACAGGCTCAGACTGACAAGACAAGTAGCACGGTATGGTGGTGCGGGAGATCATTGTATTTCACACCGAGTGAATAAAAAACCATTCCCGTCACTGCGAACCTTTCGGGATGGATAAAATGTGGGCAAAAGGTGTGGCAGTCTTCCAATCCTCTCCCCTGCCCTCTCCATGGGAGAGGGAGTATTGGTACCATGTCATCTTCGACAAGCTCAGACTGACAAGACAAGTATCAGGTGCTAAGCATGGGTGTCACCCTGAGCTAGCAATTGTGGTCACCCTGAGTTTATCAAAGGGTGTGGGTGGTGCAGTGGCTGTTCGACAAGCTGAGACTCACAGTAACAAAAACAAACTAAAATCAATATTTTGTTCTGTATTAACTCATTTTAACAAAATATTAAACATCATTTCAACGATTTTGTCGTACATTCTATCACAAGTGTAAAGTCACGGAAAAGAGGCCTCCAATCCACCTTCCCACTTCCAATTATTTTTTTTTAACCCTTTAAATTTTAGAAATCATGAAATACAAAATCGTGAAAAAAGCAGAGCCGGGCGTCAGCGGCGGAGGAACTCCAAAATACTACGCATTTCCTCACTACAGCGGAAATATGAACCTCTTCGAACTTAGCCAGCGGCTTTCCGCCATGTCCACAGTGACTCGCGGTGATGCGGAGGCGGTCTTGAGCAACTTGGTAGACATCATTGCAGAGCAATTGATGGAAGGAAAGATTGTGAAACTAGGACATATCGGCTCGTTCCGAATATCCCTAAGCAGCGAAGGAAAGTCGTCCGCAGATGAGGTGACATCTTCAAGCATCAAGAAAAGTAAAGTGCTCTTTCGACCTAATGTGGTCTTACAGAATAACCTTGCCAGATTGAGCTTCCAAAAAGTGAAAGATGTTTCAGCTAATCCCCTAGATGATGAAGCTGCAGCGGCTTGAGCCTGGCTCACATCCGACTCCCTGAATCCCTTACTTGTTTCAAGTGAGGGATTTTTTTTATGCTCTTTTCCCTAATGCGTTCCGGCTCCAAACTACGAATAATTGGATAGCTATCCAATGAAGCGTGGATGCACTATCCACTATGTCGTGGATAGCTATCCGATGAGGATTGGATAGCTATCCGATTACCCCTACTGAGTTTGAACTAATTCAGCCAATTTCCCTTCCATCATATACTCCGGTGGCTTCACGCCAAACCCTTTCAAAATAGATGGCGCCACTTCTCTCAAATCAATTTGCTTTCTATCTGGCGTCACGGGATGTTGGATGTCAAAGATAAAAAGCGCTCCTTCGGGGATATGATAGGCCGTGCCTCCTGACTGATCGTCAATGGGCTTGATCTCAAAGCCTAACTGGTCGATGGTTAATGTTTGATCCGCCTTTTTCACCTCAAATGACTCCACATTGGGGTAGCCCAAATCAATGCTAAAGAAAGTTTTCTCCTTTTGCCTGAAACGAAGTGCCTCACCATTGAGCGACATCTCAGAAAGCTGGGCATGTACCTTCTCTGCGGCTTGCTCATCTACTTTGAAATTGTACTGAGGGTGCATTGCTGAAACGGGCTGAATTCCCACATCACCAAGCAGAGCATTTAATCTTGAATAATCGGAGAGAAACAACTCATGTGATATGAGCTGTGCCTCTGTGGCGGCTTGCCCCATGCTACTGGCCACCATCAACTTGTACTCAGGATTCCTTTTCAAGAATTTGACAACATCTTGCAGCATACTATCCAACTGCCACATGCAAATTTCAATCTCCTTGCCGTATCGCTCTATCCACTCCTTTGGAAGGTTATTCTCCTTGTAGTCTTCCGGGAAAGCTGCCGCCCAATAGCGGTGCATGGCTGAGGCTACATGATTGGAAAAAAACGTGGTAAAGGGAGGCTTGTGTTTCTTTAGCAACTTGAGGTACAGGTCAAAAGCGAGTACCGACTGAAAACTCCTGCGTCGAATGGCTTTCCAGGGTGCCAATCGTTCGTCCAAAAGGTGTTTCATGGTAGCAAGGATCGTTTTGATTCTCAAACCAAGACCGGGCAAGGCAAAAAGCAATTTGAATGCTTTCTTCTTATCTATCCCCGTATCTACACTTCGGCCGGATCTGCGGGACATAGCCAAGTTAAAGGACTGGAATGGACGTACCTTTTCGGGTAACGTGTCGTCTCCATTGGCAAACGGATCAGGCACAAGGAAGTCATAATTCGATAAGTCTTTTGGCAGAGGGTGCGTATGCAACGAAGCAAAAACGCCTGATTTGATGTTCTCCTTCGTGAGTAGATGCCAAACCGGAGGGAACGCAGCATCTCGCTTGGTCAAATCTTCGCCAATGTCTTTGATTTCGTGCTTGGTGTTATCTACTCCTCGGTAGAGGGTTGGCCAGGTGGACCAGGGGTGCAATTCTCCTTGATCGCTGGATATGGTCTCGTACTGGGCAGAGTGATTGAGTACGTTGGCCAGAGTGGATTCGGGATGACGGGAGATAAAATCGTCATATACCTTGAAGGGCACCTCGTTGATTTCCAGAATGAGCAGTTTTCGCATGAGCGTCCGTTTGGTTGGGCAAAGGTAGAGTAGATTTGCGGACCGATTAATTGATTTATGTCAGTTCAGGATCTGGTTGTCACACCCATTTTTCTTTTTATCATTTTCACGATAGCGTGGGTGATGCGGTCTCGAATGACCAACAGAGCCACGGCCAAATGGTTTCTTCCGGCCTTGGGTATTAAGTGTTTTGGAGCCATTGCACTTGGGCTGGTTTACCAGTTTTATTATGGCGGGGGGGATACTTACAATTACTACACCTGGGGTGGTAGCTGGATATGGGAGGCTTTTTTAGACGATCCAGTACTTGCTTTCAAAATTATATTCGGTGACTCGAGCCGATACGATCCTGAGATTTATCAGTACACCAGTCACATGATTTTTTATGGCACTTCGGGTGCCGGTTTCATCTCCCGCCTTGCCGGTTTTTTTGGGCTCATTACATTCAACACGTACTCTACCATTGCCATCTTATTCGGTCTGCTATCCTTTATGGGACAATGGTGGTTTTATGTCAATATCTCCAAACTCTACCCCAGCCTCTCCAACAAATTTGCCTTAGCGATTTTCATGCTGCCTTCGGTTATCATCTGGGGGTCCGGACTTCTTAAGGACACATTGATTCTTGGTGGGGTATGCGCCGTGATGGGCTCTATGATTCAACTTATGGAGTTTAAAAGACTAAATCTAAAGAATGTCCTTATTCTCATGCTGGGTCTTTGGGTCATTTATCATGTCAAAATATATGTGCTCCTCTGTCTGGCTCCCGGCTTGCTGGTTTACGCTTATTTGAAATTTAAAAATTCGATAAGAAGCTGGGCTCTGCGGATCATGCTCATTCCCGTTCTACTGGCGGTCGCCATCTTTTCCGCTTATACAGGCATCCGGTTAATTCCTCAAGATGAGTCGAAATACTCTCTTGAACGAATTTCCAGAACGGCCACAGATACCGCACGATGGCACGAGCACGTGAGTGAGAAATTTGAAGGTTCAGGGTATACGCTGGGTGAGGGATATGACTACTCGAATCAAGGATTGGTCACTAAAATACTTCCCGCAATTAATGTGACGCTATTTAGGCCTTATCCATGGGAAATAAACAGTGCCTTCATGCTTCTCTCTTCCATGGAAAGCATGTTCTTTCTTGGCTTCACCTTCTTAGTCATGGTCAAAATCGGACCAGTTCGAGTGGGTACTCTAACTTTGAAAAACCCTCTAGTTTATGGTTGCCTGATATTCGTACTTGCCTTTGCCTTTGCTGTGGGAGCCGTGACATACAATTTTGGCGCATTAGTAAGATATAAAATTCCCATTCTTCCCTTTTTCACAATAATACTTTTCTGTTTGCATGGCAGGAAGTCAATTACTTATAGAGAAAGTTAAATGCTCTTCTTTTTGAAAAATTACCCTAAGAAATGTTGAAATATGTAATTCAAAGTCTATTTCAAAAGGGATCGTTTGTACGAAATTTATTCAAATTGTCCTCTGGAAAGGCTGTTATATTTCTTATTGGATTTTTCGCCACACCTATTATCTCAAGAGTATTCACTCCCGAGGCATATGGCGTTTTTGCGATTTATAATGTAATAATTGTTAATGCGTCCGTTTTTATTTCGCTTCAACTATACAATTCCTTCGTAATTATCCAAGATGAAAATGAATTTCGACTTCTTGCCAGAACCACGCACACACTTATTTTATTCGGAAGTTGTCTGCTGGGGTTGATTCTTCTACTATTTGACAAGTATCTTTTTGGCAGAGTTGAGATAAATGAAATCATTGGGATTTGGTATTTATTCGCAATTGGTGTTTACTTCCATTCTATGAGGAGTTTCTTTGGGCTTTGGCATGTTCGCGAAAAATCCTTTAATCAAGCAAATTTTTTAACAATATTGGAAGCACTTGGAATTAAGGGATCGGTAATAGGGATTGGAACCTTACTATCGGCACTTCCTAAGGGACTAGTATTTGGAGAAATAATTGGCAGGTTCCTGAACTTCATATTGCAATTCTCCTTTTTTGGAAGGAAAAAGGCCAATTATCTTCTTCCTGTGATATCGGTTAAAAGCATTAAACAAGTTTTGAGAAAATATCGAGACTATCCACTATATGTGACGCCATCAATATTTCTGGATCAACTGGGAGCCAGTTTGATTATCCTTTTTATTTCGTTTCTGTACAGCCCTGAATCGGTTGGTTCCTTTAGTATGGCCAGAAACCTACTTATGATCCCTGTAGTTCTAATTGCTTATGCAGCTCAGCCCGTGCTTATGCAGAAAATATCCGAAAATAAGCAAAATGAAAAACCAAATAGCTTGATCCTTGACCGATTTATCTCTTTCACTTTTTTAATTACATGTATTCCCGTCATTGCTTTCGTGCTTTTAGGGAAAATTTTGGTTCTCATTTTTTTGGGGCCGGACTGGGAGACAAGTGCCGCCATACTCAGTTGGATTTCTGCTCTCTTGCCTTTTGAAATACTATTCGTATCACTTAATGGAGTCTTGATTGGGTTAGAGAAAAATCGCAAGCTATTAAAGATCGGCCTTCTTAGAATAATAGGTACACTCTCCATATTCTTTGTTATTCTGATTGCTTCAACTTCATTTATTCAAAGCATAAAAATTTACATAATTGGATCTTTAGTGCTTCAGATGCTCATGATCCTTTTTTTAATCAAGCATATTGGAATCAAGGAAAAGCTTAAGAAATATTTCTTAATTGAGTCCTTATATCTTTCCATTATTGCCATGGTTTTTTACTCGATTGATTTTTACTAGATTTTAGTTAGACATGAAAACAGTAATTTTTGCTGGTGGTTTCGGCACCCGGATCGCAGAGGAATCTCAACTTAAACCTAAACCAATGGTTGAGATAGGTGGCAAGCCAATCCTATGGCATATCATGAAAATCTATCAAGCCCAAGGTTTCAATGAATTCGTGATTTGTCTGGGGTATCGAGGGTATATAATCAAGGAATATTTTCTCAACTATTTTTATCACAATGCCGATTTCACCGTCGATCTCAAGTCAAACAAAACACAGATACATAAAAATGGTTCAGACGACCTTGTAATTACCCTTGTAGAAACTGGAACTGAGACAATGACTGCTGGACGTCTTCAACGAGTGAAAGACTATTTGGACGATGAGCCTTTCATGCTTACTTACGGTGATGGAGTAGCGGATATTGACTTGAAAAGTCTATTATCTTTTCACAAGGAACATGGTAAAGCCTGTACCGTCACAGCCTATCAGCCAGCCGGAAAATTCGGCGTAATGGAACTAAATCAGAATCAAGAAGTAACAACGTTTTTTGAAAAGCCAACAGATAATAATGTTTGGGTGAATGCCGGTTTCTTTGTGCTAGAGCCTCGCATCTTTGATTACCTTAAGAAAGATATGAGCAATGTAATGTGGGAACAAGAGCCTCTGAAAAAAATGGCAGCATCAAACGAACTTATTGCTTACAAGCACAACGGATTTTGGAAATGCATGGACATTTTGAACGACAAGAAGGAACTAGAAAAAATGTGGTTAGCTAATCCAAAGTGGAAAATCTGGAATGATTAACTCTTACAACTCAAATAGACCTCCAAAAACGGAAAGGTTAAATCCTCCAATATATCATTCAAGATATGTTCATTTAAAGATGCTCAATAAGAACATGAAAAGCGTAATGAACATGTTCCTGAAGGACACAAGCTTTACGATTGTGGATTTTGGGTGTGGTGAAGCTCCCCACCAAGAGCTGTTGAGTGAGTATTGCTCTAAATACATTCCGGTTGACATTCCTGGCAATCCACATGCTTCTCACTTTGTTAATCTGGAAACAAATAAATGCAACCTACCTAATTCTGTTGCGGATATTGTCTGGTCGATACAGGTCCTGGAGCATGTAAGCGACTATCAAGCATACCTAGAAGAAGCCAATCGAATTCTCAAACCGGGAGGCTTAATTATTGCTTCAACGCACGGGCAGTGGAAATATCACCCCGATCCCATTGACTATTGGCGCTGGACTTCAGAAGGTTTAAAGCAATCGTTTCTGAGATCCAAATTTGAAGTAGTTCACTTTCGAGGTTCAATGAGTTTTCTATCTGTTTCCTTACAATTATTTCAGGATGCAGTCCTCCTTTCACTCCCCTTAGTGAAAGTATGGCAAAAACCATTTTGTTTAATGGTCCAAATTGGGCTTTCGTTCACCGAATGGTTCTCTCGACAATCGAAGACACTCAACAAACACAGAAATATTGATTCGGATATTTACTTTGTAGTAGGTAGAAAATCATTAAGTTGATGGATTATTCCAACAAGAAAGTTTTCATAACAGGCCATACAGGCTTCAAAGGCAGCTGGCTCACGCTTATACTCCATGAGCTCGGAGCATCGGTACTGGGATACGCTTTGCCTCCCGAACCCAATGAGATGTTTGAGTTGATTGGAGGATCTGATTTATGCAATCATCTGGAAAGGGATGTCAAGGATGCGGAAGAATTAAAGCAGGCCATTCTGTCCTTCCAACCAGATTTCATCTTTCATCTCGCAGCACAACCGCTGGTTCTTCAGTCCTACGAAGACCCTATGGGTACTATTGAAACGAATATCAATGGAACCGTCAATTTGTTGGACATTTTACGGAAGGAGCACCTTGATATTCCTTGTTTGGTAATTACTACCGATAAGGTTTATCGAAATGAAGAAACCAATCGACCATTCAAGGAGAGTGATGCACTTGGTGGAAAAGATATTTATAGTGCCAGCAAAGCAGCCACCGAACTCATGGTAGCGGCTTATGCCGCGAGCTTTAAACTGAATGTGGCGACTGCCAGGGCTGGGAACGTTATTGGTGGAGGGGACTTTTCAGCCAACAGAATTATTCCGGATTTCATCCGTGCTGTCAAAACCAATTCCAGCTTGAAGGTTAGAAACCCCGATGCTGTTCGTCCATGGCAGCATGTACTGGAATCCCTCTCTGGTTATTTAATGCTTGGAGAAAAAATGTTGAGAGGTTCGTTAAATCACCCGGCATATAATTTCGGCCCCTCTTCTGATGATAGAATCACAGTATCGGCACTGATCAACATTTGTCAACAAAACTTAGAAAATCCCGTCGAGGTGATCTTCGAATATGAAAATAATGGTAAAGAAGCTCGCTCACTTAGCTTGGATTCATCCTTATCCACTGATGAGCTTGGTTGGTTACCAAAGTGGAATGCGGGTCAGGCAATTAAAGAGACTTTGGACTGGTATATGAAACCTGACAATAGCAAATTGTCATTTACTAAAAAGCAAATCCACAACTATTTTGATCTGACGTGCAAGTAGCGATTATTGGAAGCCATTCTTTTATAGCTCAGTCTATTGTTGATTTGTGGGCAGATAAGTATGAACTTATACTGATTGATCTTGCTGAGTATCACTACCCCTCTAAATCATTTACGTCTGGATTTAATTGGCAATTGATTCTTAATTGTGATGCCATTATTCACTGTGCAGCGGCCGGAGTACAATCAGATCACTCGTTCAGCCCAGAAGAAATTATCCAGATCAATTTTCACGAACCTATTCGATTGATCCGAAAACTGGAGGAGAAAGGGTATGTGGGTAGGTTAATCACCTTTGGATCATATTTCTCGGCGGGAATATCTCAGACAAAAAAGCCCCTTTCGGAACATGATCTCGTCAACGCTGAAAACCAACAACCTAGTATATACTGTTCTTCAAAGGCTGATCTGACAAAATTTATATTTGAAAATGCTTCAACAATCAATCATGTTCATCTGGTGCTTACCAATGTGTTTGGACCCAGAGAAGCAAAAGAAAGGCTTTTCCCGTACATTCTAAATTGCATCAAAAATGGCGACCACATGCAGTTCAGTTCCGGTCATCAAATCCGACAGTTTACATTTGTTTATGACATTGTTAGAGCTTTGGAGAGTTTTCTAACGAAGAATAAACATGGTGTCTTCAATTTCTCTAACCCCAAAACGATGACAGTGAAGGAGGTGATAGAAGAAGCAATTAGTTTCGGTAAGGAGCGATTCCGCACCATTCCTGATTACAGTTTTGGAACCATGAGTCGAAGTGATACAGATATGTCTTTCCTTGCATTGGACACTTCTTCTTTCATCTCAGCTTTTGGCGATTTTTCTTTCACACCTTTGCAAAAGGCTCTAGAATCGTATCTTGAAAATGAGTGAACCAAAACGAGTAAGAAACTCTCACTTCGAAGATTCGCGTGGTGCATTTGTGAAATTGTACAGTGCGGAGCAAGCGAATTTTGAGGTGAAGCAGATTAATCATGTGACCAATCTAGCAGCTGGTATATTCAGAGGATTACATATGCAAAAAGCCCCGTATAGTGAGGCAAAAAGGTTTACTGTGACAACTGGAGCCATTCAGCTAGTGTGCTTTTGTCTTGACAAGACTTCTGCATATTGTGCGAAAACGTTTTCATTTAAACTCATTGATTCAACCGAATCAGTAGAGGTACCTCGTGGTTTTGCTACCGGGTATTTGGTTTTGGAGGAGAATACAACAATCGTGTATCAATCAGATAATGATTATGTCCCAACTGCCGAAATTGGCATCTGCTGGGACGATCCCATTCTGCGGGTGAATTGGGAAATGGAACCATCTAATGTATCTGGTAAAGATCGGTCTTGGGAGAATCTTAGTCTTTGATGGAAATACTAATTCCCACATATAATCGTAGAGAGTCACTCCTAAAAAACCTCAATGAACTAGTTGGATTCATATGTGATGAAGCTCCTCGGACGAAAATAATCATTAGTGACAATGCCTCAACTGATGGGACTGATCATAGTGTCAATGAGTTTATCCGAGAAAATGAAAATGTTAACATTCGCTATTTCAAAAACGCCAAGAATATAGGTTTGGAAGAAAATGCTGTCAAAGTGCTTTCATTGGCAACAGAAGATTACATTATGTTTCTTGGCGATGATGATTTCCTAGAAAAAGGTTACCTGGCATTTTGCGAAAGTACAATTCACAGCAATCCTAAGATTGGATCAGTTATTCCCGCAAAAGTAAGCTTGTACCCTGATGGAAGTTTAAGCAAGAAATCGATAAACCCTATATCTACTCATTATAAGTCTGGATTATCTAGTGCAATTGAAATATCTCATTGGGCGAGCCAAATGTCAGGGCTGGTTTTATTTAACCCTACGAAATTGTTAGATGGATATCTGGCATCCAATTACAAAAGCATCTATTTGTTTATTTATTTCTTCACTCACAATATTCTTGAATACGAATCAGTACTGGCAAATAGCTACACTATTAAAGTAACTACATTTAATAAAAAGGACTGGTCATACAATAAACAAGGACTCTTAGATGAGGTATTCAATGCTTACTATCCTTTCTTAGAAAGAGTTGGGGATAAAGGTGTTTCTTGTCTAATAGAGAGGTTTGTTATCATGCATGGTTGGCGCTTTGGAATTAAACCCACGAATCCTTTCTATTCATTAAATCAACTTATCCATGTTCTTAAATCAACTAAGAACATTAAGGGACTTAAAAGGAGAATAGTTGTCCAATTTATACGAACATATTTTTACCTTATAAGACATAGCAGATGAAAATAACCCTAATCGCTGGAGCCAGACCAAACTTTATGAAGATCGCTCCGATCATCAGAGCGTTGGAGAAATTTGGCATCCAATATAGGTTAGTGCATACGGGACAGCACTATGACCAAAAGCTTAGTGAGAACTTTTTTACTGATCTGGGTATTCCCAAACCAGATTGCAATCTAGAAATAGGTGGGGGCTCCCATGCCGAGCAAACGGCTGGAATTATGCTCGCCTTTGAAAAAGAAATCCTCAGCTATCCTTGTGATTATGTGCTAGTGGTGGGCGATGTAAACTCCACTCTGGCCTGCTCATTGGTAGCAAAAAAACTAGAAACTAGTGTAATCCATGTGGAGGCCGGCTTGAGGTCAAGGGACTTGTCAATGCCTGAGGAAATAAATAGAATGGTAGTTGATGCCATCTCCGATGTGCTCTTCACCACTACCCTTGACGCTAAAGAAATTCTACTCTCCGAAGGTAAGGATGTCTCTAAAATACATTTCGTAGGGAATGTGATGATAGATACCCTCCTTGCTTCTAAGGATAAATTCAGTAAACCTGATATCGCCTTTGATTTTTCTTCCGGTCAGTACTTTGTGCTTACACTTCATAGACCTGCGAACGTTGATCAACTGGAATCTTTAAAAGAAAAGCTTGTCACGGTTTCTGAAGCTGCCACCGACTCCACTATCATTTTCCCTGTACATCCAAGAACCAAAAAGAACTTGGACAAGGTCGATCTTCCCAAAAATATTCTAACCTCAGACCCCTTAGGGTACCTTGAGTTTATGTATTTAATCTCAAATGCCATCGGTGTGATTACCGATTCGGGGGGTATACAAGAAGAAACAACTTTCTTAGGCGTACCTTGTTTAACGCTGAGAGAAAATACGGAGAGGCCTGAAACCATATACCTTGGAACGAACGAACTAATAGGCAACAGTCGAGAAAAACTGTTTGAAGGAATCAGGAAAATCAAAACGAAAGAGTGGAAAAAGGGACAAATTCCAGAGCTTTGGGACGGAAAAGCAGCCGAAAGGATAGCCCAAATTCTTCTCAATGAAAATAGTTAACCAAACCATTCTAGTAACCTCCAATGAACCTTGGGGTGATATCTGGTATTCAAAGCAGAATTATGCGTATGAGCTTTCACGATCAAACACAGTTATTTTTGTCAATCCACCCCCAAAGTGGCGCATTATTCATCTGTTTTCCATCAGACTGAAACTTGAGCAGGAAACTGCCAATTTAAGCTCATTGAATTATGGAAACTTTATTCCGGTCAGAACTCCGCTCCTTAATAGAATTAACAATTCGATAGTAAGCCGCAAGATTCGAAAGTTCCTCAACAAGCATTCTATCAAGCCTGATATTCTCTGGGCTTTTGATCCCATGCGCTTGTACATACCCTCTAAACTAGCACCATTGGCAATTTACCATTGCGTTGACTATTACTATTTCAAATTTTATGGTGAACGACAACTCTGTCAGTTTTCCGATTTGATTTTCGCAACTTCACAACTGTTTCTTGATGAGTTTAAGGAATTCGAAACACCCAAGCATGTAGTTCCTCATGGGATATCCAGAGATGAATTTATATTAGAAGATGGTGCTCCTGAAATACCATATGAGAATTACGGACTTTATATCGGAGTGATAGACCATCGAATGGATTTTGAGATGTATGAGGCCGTGATCCAAACTTTTCCACAACAACTTTTTGTATTTGTCGGTCCCCTTCGTCTCACAGAGCACTCCGCTGCTCAACGAATTTTCAAAGAGCAAATTTATGACAATGTAGTATTGACCGGCCCTAAACATTTTAAGCAGCTCAAATATTTCATCGGCAAAAGTTCCTTCTGCATGTCGTTTATGGACATGACCTACCATGCCAACACAGTACATCATCACAAAACACTGGTTTACCTTGCTCAAGGCAAGCCCGTGTTCAGCTTTGCTTATAAGGAGTACAAGTCATCAGATAATATTATGTACTTAAGCAATGAAAAGGCTGAGCTGATCGAAAAGATCAAAAAATTTCTAGCAAAGGGAGAACCTGAAACTAAGACCAGTAAAAGAATTGAATATGCTCAGCGGTTTACTTTTGAAAACATCCTGGATCAAGCTGGAAACCACATCGTACCGCTATTGAATCGTGCCTAAGGTAACCATCGTAATTCCAGCCTACAATGCTGAAAAGTATATAGCGCAAACAATTGATTCTGTTTTGTGCCAGTCCTATTCAGACTGGGAACTAGTAGTGGTTGATGATGGCTCGAAGGATTCTACACTAGTCATAGTAAAATCATTGGCTGAAAAAGATTGGAGAATTAAAGTGGTTTCTTCGAAAAATGGAGGGGTCTCATTAGCTAGAAACCTTGGCATTGAAAGAAGTAGCGGAGAATTTCTGGCCTTTTTGGATGCCGATGATATTTGGTTGTCTGACAATTTAACAAAGAAAGTAGAAATGTTAATGAAGGAGCCAACTTTGGGGCTTGTTCATTCATCTGCCGAAATCATCAATGCTAAGTCAATCCTGACCGGAGGCATTCTTGAAGGTATTGAGGGTTATATTCTCGACGAACTTCTTGCTTGGAAACGTACTTGCATTCCTGGCCCAAGTAGTATTCTAATTCGAAAGGAGTTAATCGAAAAAGTTGGGGGATTTGATCCAGAACTATCTACCGCTGCTGATCAAGATTTTTTCATTAGAGTCGCGGCTAGTTACAAAATAGGTCGAGTATCCGAAGTAACGTGGCAATATAGAATTCATGAAAACAACATGCACGCCAATATATTGCTCATGGAGCATGACGAGCTTTTAGTCTATAGAAAAGCTAAATCAAGGAAGCTATTCAAATCCAAAAAATTTGAAAGAAATTGCTTTAGCAGAATGTATCTAATCCTATCGGGATCGTGGTGGGTCTACGAAAAAAACTTTTGGAAAGCCTCTTATTATTATGTGAAAGCTTTCTTATTAAGCCCTTCAATAATCCTAAGAAAATGAAATGATTATTCTATATATCAATTATTGGGGTTTGGAGGATGGACTCACTCATTCCACAGTTTTACCACACTTAAAAATTCTTTCAGAGAACAAGACTATTTCAAACATTCACTTGATAACTGTTGAAAGGGACTCAAATGAATTAAAGACTGAATTACTTTCCAAAGTAATTCATCACCCAATACGCTCAGCGAATTTTCCACTTAACATAATCAACAAAATAAGCGATTTCTTCATAATTAAATCGAAGCTCCGCGAAATCCACAAAACTGTTAAGTTTGACCTTATTCAGTGCAAAGGTGCGCTAGCGGGGACTTTTGGCTACCATCTTCATAAATGGTCTAAAATCCCATTTTGCGTTGAATCCTTTGAGCCACATGCCGATTACATGCTTCACTCAGGGGTTTGGGGTCGATTTGATCCTCGCTACATTTTTCAAAAACATTGGGAACAAAAACAGCGGACTCATGCCCGAATGCTCATGCCTGTCTCACATAATTATAAAAAATACTTAGTCGAGATTGGTCTTCCATCTGACTCTGTACTGGTTATGCCATGTGCTGTTGACCTGAATTCGTTTCGTTTTTCACCAACTAAAAGAATCAATACCAGAGAAAACTTGGGGATAAAAACTGGAAACATTGTTGGTATATATGTCGGAAAATTTGGCGGAATCTATATGAATGATGATGCATTTACTCTGTTTGAAAGAATGTTTCAATTAATTCCGAGTTTTCACTTGATTATTTTAACACCAGACCCATATCATGCAAAAAAATCTGCCCTAGAAAAAGGGCTGGATATTAGTAAGACATACATTGCTAAAGTAACTCATGATGTCGTGTCAGAGTATTTAAGTGCATCGGATATAGCCATTTCCACCATCAAGCCTGATCCTATCAGAATGTTTTGCAGTCCTGTGAAAAACGGGGAGTATTGGGCGAATGGTCTACCTATTCTCTTACCTGATAATATTGGAGATGATTCACAAATCATAAAAGAAACCGGATATGGAGCGATCTTTGATCCATCAAGACCCGATGATGGAGTTATGAGAATTCTTGAAATTAGTCACGAACCAAGGGAGCATCTTTCAAAGAAGATTGCTCAGTTAGCCAAAGAAAATAGAAATTTTGACACTTGCAAGATTGTATACCAGACATTAATCCATACAATTTATGAGGAATCATCACATAAGTAGTCGTGTATTTGTGAACCTTTGAGACCGCTTTATGATAAGGATTGCTGTTGTTTTTATTTTATTCAGTCCTTGGTGTAATTCCTTCACCAGTTCTCAACCAACGAGCGATATATTAATCCCGACAAGCGTTTGCATAGAAGAGTCAATTCAATTACAAAATAATTCAACTCCTGACCTAACCTATGAGTGGGATTTTTGTGCAAATGACATTAGTCAAACCCCTGCAATATCTTCAACAAATATCATTTCTGGTTTATCCTCAAGTTATGGAATGGATATAGTCTTTGATGGGTCCTGGTTCGGGTTTGTCACTGATCGCATAAATGACAAGCTGTTCAGGCTTGACTTTGAAGATAGCCCTTCATTGAATCCAACCCTTGTAACTGACCTAGGGAATCCAAATGGTTTACTTGATGATCCAGAAGGAATTGATTTTATTAAAGTGGGAAACACCTGGCATGCATTTGTGGCCTATGGTTTGAATGGTGGTCATCTGACGAGGTTGGATTTTGGAAACGGACTAGGATCGCCCCCAACAAATTCTGAAAATATTGGAAGTGTTGGATTATCAGGGCGCATTCGAGACTTATCCGTGATTGAGGATGGAGGGAATTACTACTTAGTTTTTGCCTATTATAATGCAAACCAATTAGTTGTTGTGAACCTGGCAACTGACATTGCACGAATTCCAATTCCAGCGGACGCTACTATTACAAATATTGCCGGATCAAGTCTCCCTAGAGGGTTTGCTTTGATTAAAAAGAACAATTCGGAGTGGTATGCGTTTTTCGCAAATGAGCTAAATGATGATTTACAGCAAATTTACATTGGATCACTAATAACCAATACGCCAACCTTAGATAGAACCTTTGACGAAGTTCTAACTAATGCACTTAGAGTTTCTATTGTTCCATCCGGTGGTGATTTTTTTGCAATTATTACTAATGTGTTTGGTCCTCCAACTATTATTAACCTACGAGACTTGGAACCGATCAATGGACACGAAGTTTTGTCCAATGACGGAATGCCTTCCCTTCAAGGTGTAAAAGCAATAAAGCGAAATGGCAAGATTCAAGTATTTGGATCAGTAGGATCTAATCACTATGAAATCACTTATGACGAAAATTGTAATTCCATACCAAAATTTGATAATTCATACATTCCAAATTCTGTTACCTATTCCTCAAGCGGATCATTTACAATAGAACTAATAACTCGCGACCTTGATGACCTCTCGTCCTCATCAAGTGATTTAATCACCATCCTCCCCCAAACCGCCCCCTCCATCTCCTTCACCACCGACAATGCCTGTG
>CAYORY010000024.1:0-16781 GCA_964406435.1 uncultured Roseivirgaceae bacterium
CGTTCTTCTGGAGCTTGCCTTTCACCGAGCAAGCCAAAGGCTTGTTCTGAAATAGGGAGGGTTTCAGTTCCCTTGGTTTTCTTTTGTCTGAACCGGATATAATATCCGTTATCATTGGAATGCTGCACCTCTGACCAGAGAAGCTTATTAATGTCTGACCACCTCAGACCAGTAAGGCATGAAAATATGAATGCCGTTTTCATTTGAGGGATTTCACATTCGGTATTGGCTGCTGCTTGTAATTCCTCCAAGGTTAGAAATTCTCTTTCTGATTCTCCCTGCTTAAATGCGTCAACTCCTTCACTTGGGTTGGTAGGTAGAATACCGTCTTTCACTGCTTGCTTTAAAGCTGCTCGCAGCTTGTTAAAGTAGGAGTACTTTGAGTTTTGAGATAGTTTCTGGTCACCATGTGCAATAGCCTTCTTATCAAGGTGGTATTTGAAATCCTGAATGAACTGTCTGTCAATGTCTGAGAAGGATACCTCATAGGAACAGAATGCCTTTAGATGTTTCAGCATACTTGTCCAGTTGCCGTAATTGCCTGGGCTGTCTTGTCTCTGGTTAGCAAGTAGCTCAATGTATGCAAGGAAGCTGCCTTTCAATTTCTCATTGTCTCGGAATCCATAAACACCGTTTTGGATTTCAATTTGTCGCTGTGCTCTGATAGTCTCGGCTAATTGGAGCGTCTTTTTATTGACTTCCTTTTCCTCCTTAGTCTTTGCATTAGGAGAAAGGTATAATTTGAGGTATTCGGTTTTCCTTTTCCCTTTGTGGTAGTAGTCGAGGTATAGACTGGTCTTGCCACCTTGATTGCGTTTTCTTAGTGTTACTTTCATGCCTGAAACAGTTTTTCGATTTCTTCTCTCTTGATAATGGTTCGGCTCCCAATTTTTGCAGCTTGTATTTTCCCGTTCTTGATTTGACGGTACAGGGTCATTCTACTTGCTCCAAGTAGTTTGCAGGTTTCGGCAATACTTAGAAAGTCTTTGTCTCTGACTTGCTCCTGATTGTATTCTTGTTTCTGTACCGCAGTAGGGGCAATCTCCTGCACCTTCTGATCTCTCTTGCGTTTCTTGTAGGCACGCTTGGCACAGTTATCACCACAAAATTTGGTCACAGTAGTCTTGGCGATAAACTCAGTACCGCAATGCTGACAGATTTTGGGAACTCGAATGTTGCTGCTCATGGTGTTTCCTTTTTCGGCTTGTTTCTGTATCAGAGTGTATCCCTTTGTATCAGGATGTATCTCTATGTAACATCATCTCGCCACTATATTAAAAATCTGTTGCTAACAACAAATTTTGATTGGTCAGCAACAAATTAGAAACGAAAGATAGGAAAAAATAGGAAAATTAGCAACAAGTAAAGGAAGTAAAAACAGCCTAAAAGCAAGAAAAAGAAGGCTTTAGCGTACTATCCGAAAAGTAATTACTTTCCGATACAGAACTTAGAAAAGATATTATCCAGCAGGTCATCAGTCGTCACTTCACCTGTTATTTCGCCCAGATGATCCAATGCATCTCTGATGTCCATTGCCAGAAAGTCGCCTGTTGTTTGGTCGTCAATGGCCTCCAGTACTTTATTGAGCGCTGAGTTGGCTGAGGTAAGCGCCTGATAATGGCGCGAATTGGTAACAATGGTTTGATTAGCGCTCACTTTATCTTCTTGCACTTTGGAGACCAATTGATTTTTCAATTCATCAATTCCATCGAGGAGTGAGGCTGACAATGGAACTATCGGGTGCCTACTTTGCCATTGATCCAACTCATGGTCACTTAGCAGGTCCATTTTATTACCAACGACCAGGAAGGGAACATCAGACGATAGGATAGGAGCGAGCTCATCTTGAAAGTCCTCTATTTTGGTTTTACTCAGGTCAAGTAAGAATAGGATCAATGATGCTTCCTTCAGTTTATCATAGGCACGCTGCACACCTATGGCCTCTACAGTGTCAGTGGTTTCCCTGAGTCCTGCGGTATCAATAAACCTGAAAGTTATGCCCTGAATGGTCATTTGATCTTCTATAGCGTCGCGAGTGGTGCCAGCTATCTCCGATACAATCGCTCTTTGCTCATTCAGTAGCGCATTGAGCAGGGTAGACTTTCCGGCATTTGGTTTTCCTGCTATCACCACGGGTACGCCATTTTTGATCACATTGCCCCATTTGAAGGACTCTATCAGTGGTTCTAGGGTCGCTTTAATTTCCTCAATAAGTTTGATGAGTGCCCCTCTGTCGGCAAACTCCACGTCTTCTTCGGCAAAGTCCAATTCCAACTCTATCATGGAAGCAAAATGCACCAATCGATCCCTTAGCAGCTTGATTTCATTGGAAAATCCGCCTCTCATCTGTTTCAGGGCTGTTTGCTGCATGGCAGCATTTTCAGAAGAAATCAAGTCAGCCACAGCTTCGGCCTGAGCCAGGTCGAAGCGGCCATTGATGAAAGCACGCTGGGTGAATTCGCCGGGTTTGGCCAATCGTGCCCCTTTGTCAAGAATGAGCTCAATTATCTTTTGCAGAATGTATGGTGAGCCGTGACTAGAAATTTCGATTACGTCTTCTTTGGTGTATGAATTCGGGCCTTTGAACACAGAAACCAACACCTCATCAATGATTGTATTTTCCCTTCGGATCGTCCCATAAGCTATCGAATGGGTTGCTATTTTCGTTAAATCCTTGCCCTTGAAAATTCCATTGACCAGGTCGATAGTGTGGCTACCGCTTACCCGGATCACGCCAATGGCACCTACACCGGGCGGGGTGGCAAGTGCAACTATGGTGTCTTTGAAACTGTTCTGCAAGAGATTAGAATTAGCCTGCAAATAGATACCAAAACTGTGCAACAAGAAAACAAACTACAAGTCCCATTACCACAGGAAGCAGAGTGGCAACTGCCGTCCACTTCCAACTTTTAGTTTCCATGTATATGGTATAGATGGTTGTACTGCAGGGATTATGAAGCAAACTAAATAGCATGAGGTTGATTCCCGTGAGAAGCGTCCAACCGCCCGCACGTAGTATTTCAGCTGTCTCAGTGGCAGATTCCAGCTCAAACATGACACCTTCTCCCTCTCCAGCTCCTAGCATGTTCAAGTTGGCAACCGTGAGCATCAATATAGTAGGGATGACAATTTCATTCGCAGGAATGGCCACTATGTAGGCCAAAAGAATGACTCCATTTAACCCGATAAATATTCCAAATTCATCCAGAAAGTCTATTGTCCAATTGGCCAAACTGATTCCTTCCACATCAATATTGGCGGTCAGCCAGATGACGGCACCTGCCGGGGCAGCAAATACAATTGCTCGCCAAAGTACAATCATTGTTCGGTCGATGAGAGACGTATAAATCGTTTGCCAGAATCTAGGCGGCCGGTACGGCGGCAGTTCTAGATTGAAGGTTGATATTTCTCCCTTCAGCACGGTGCGAGAAAGTAGCCACGAGGAGAAAAACATAAAGAATACACCTAGCAGAGCTACGATCAGGACAGTTGCAGTGCTTGCAAGCCCAGAAAGACCTGAAGGAACCAAAGCCCCTATGAAAATGGTAGCAATAAGAATCTGAGTTGGCCAGCGACCATTGCACAATGAGAAATTGTTAGTGATGATGGCTATGAGCCGTTCTCTAGGACTGTCGATTACCCTTGTGGCGACCACACCTGCCGCGTTGCAGCCCCAGCCCATTGTCATCGTGAGGGCTTGTTTGCCATGGGCTCCTGCTTTTCTGAACCATGCATCCAGATTAAAAGCGACACGTGGCAAATACCCGAAATCTTCCAGCAGGGTGAAAATTGGGAAGAAAATGGCCATGGGAGGGAGCATCACGGAGATTACCCAAGTCACAGCCAAGTAGACACCATCAATCAAGAAACCATCGAGCCACCAAGGCATTCCAACGGCCTGAGCTCCATCTTTCAGCCATGGGTAAATGGTATCTAAAAATAACGTGGCTAACATCCCTGATGGAACATTGGCTCCTTGTATGGTCAGCCACAGAACCACTGCCAGAATCATCAGCATGATGGGGAAGCCAAATTTTCTACTCGTGAGAATTTTATCAAGCTTCCTGTCAAAGGTGTAATTAGCTTCTTTGCCTTCTTTTGATTCTACATTTTGTACAATCTTGGCCGCATCGGCATAGATGCCCTCCGTGAGTTTATCATGAAAGTCATGCCCCACTTCCCACCGTAGGTCTGAGGCAAGCTCCAATATGTCTTTTTCCTTGCTCATGCGGCTTCTATTTGAAAATCGCCTTCCTTCAAGGCGCGCATCACCTCTTGATCACCATCCAAAAGCCTCATGGCTATCCACCTGCTATTAGGTACCGATGGATATTCCTTCAGAATCTGCTTGCTCAACTTTTCAACAGCACTAGATAGTTTTTTAGGAAGATTCTTGATGCGATGTGGCTTGCACTGAATCTTACCGGAAGCTACTTCCTCAATGGTTTTCAATAAATCAGGAATGCCTTCCTGTGTTCTCGCACTTGTCGGAACGACCGGAATACCCAAATTTTTGGCTAGTGCACGATCATCAATCTGTATTCCATGGCGTTTTGCCTCATCCATCAGATTGAGACAAAGAACCGCCCGATCAGTGATTTCTAATACTTGCAGCGCCAAGTTCATGTTTCTTTCAAGGCGTGAAGCATCGACAACTATGACGGTCACATCTGGTCTGCCAAACAAAATGAAGTTTCGTGCCACCTCTTCATCTTCTGAAGTCGATAGAAGAGAGTAGGTGCCAGGTAGATCAATCAATTTGTATTTCTTGTCGGAATACGAATAGCCACCATCGGCTCGGGTAACTGTCTTGCCTGGCCAGTTGCCTGTATGTTGCCTTAGTCCAGTCAGAGCATTGAAAACTGTGCTCTTTCCGGTATTTGGATTTCCTGCTAGCGCAATGACATAGTCTGCATTGTCGACATTGACACCTAGTTTCTTCAACTGAGCAACGTTGTAAAAAGCACAGTCCTGACAACCTTTTTCTATTTCCTTTTCCATCACGATTCCTTTTCTATTAAAACCAAATCCGCCTGATCTTTGCGTAGTGCGATCAGTGTGTTTCTTACCAAAAAGGCTTTTGGATACTTCAATGGCCCTTCGTACTCTGTTTGGACAATCGTGTCCTTAACAAAACCTAGATCTAGCAATCTTCGCCGATTTGGTCCACGACATTCCGAAGCAATACCAAGGACGCGTGCAGATTCCCCCGTTTCAAGTGAGGAGAGACGTATTTGCTGCTCCTCATAGACGTCCTGCTCGGAGAGTGCCACTACTCCGATGTTGCTGGCTATAATTGGTGATAATGAAAAATCGTGCCCTTCGCATTGGAAGTTGACGCTCGAATGGTCCGAGGAAGTTACCATCAAGTGAGACCCGACAAATAGGTCATTATCCACTATTTGCTGATAGACTACCTTCGGTTCATCCTCTATATGAGCAATCTTGGCTGGCATATTAATGGGGAAATTTGAGAGCGGTATCGTCGGGCTTTCATCCATTTCGCCAGAAGCCGTAGGGATGGGGTCACCGTGCGGATCAAACCTTGGGCTACCCAATGCTTGGTATAAACTTTCAGTTTGATCAACCGTAAGTTGATGTTCCTTCTTCTCAGCCAGTTCATGCCATTCCTCTTTCTTAATGCCAGTTTTCTCGGAGAGATAGGTTTCCCAGAGTCTATGCCTTCTAACGATCTGCAGAGCCCCAAACCGACCTTCAGAAGTAAGAATGAGCCGGTCTTCATAGAGCTCAATTAGTCCTTCGGCAGTCATTTCATTGACGATTCGTAGTAGTTTCTCCGAGGAAATTTTTAGAGCGTTGGATAAGGCTTGCAGGCCTGCGTTCTGGTTGTTTTGATCAGCCTTGAATAGTGTTTTCATCACATCTTCCTTCAACTGATTCCTTTGACTCTCTCTACTTCTTGTAACAAGTGTATGAGCCTTGCTTTTCCAGAG
Organism: uncultured Roseivirgaceae bacterium; assembly: GCA_964406435.1. GTDB lineage: Bacteria > Bacteroidota > Bacteroidia > Cytophagales > Cyclobacteriaceae > JAAEPI01. Next base: position 5,955 of record CAYORY010000024.1, read on the forward strand.
AAAGAATAGTATTAGTGTTGAGCTGAAGAATATAATTAAAGCTAGTGCTGGGCTATCCATTATTCTTTATTGTGCAATGAAATCATTAGCAGCTCAGCCACTTTGCTGGAAACAAATTGTCTCCCAGCTTGTGGTGAAGCTATCTCAAAAGACTCATCAAAATCATTGTAGGCAATCACTTCGATTTCTATTCCTAATCTCAACCCCTTACTGCCTAAATATTGCAAAAGCTTCGGGTCATCTTCACCAACACCAATAAGAAGTCCTTTGTTTCCAACTCTTAAATTTTTCAAAGATTCCTTCACCATCGCTGGCATGTTTCCATCAAAGTCAGGAATTGGATCACCATGAGGATCGAATTTTGGATGATTCAAAAAGGCATCCAAACGCTCGGTCAATAGGGGGGATTTAATGTGCTCCAATTGTTCTGCTATTTCATGAACTTCATCCCACTGGAAGTTGAGTTTGTTCACAAGAAAGACTTCCCAAAGCCGATGCTTTCTGATAATTCGTAATGCCGATTTTTTACCCTTCTCGGTAATGGTGGCACCCTTGTATTTCACATGACTAATGAGCCCTTTCTGATGCAATCGCTTAAGCATGTCATTTACACTTGCAGGGGTCGTCTGCATGTCGGCAGAAAGTGAATTCGTCGATACGCTATTAGAGTCAGCGGACAGGTGAAAAAGTGCTTTCAGGTAGTTTTCCTCGGTATGGCTTAGTGAATCCATACCTCAAAGGTAGAATATATTTTAGACTATTCTAAAAATATATTTTGATGTATAATTTTAATGGAATATAAATAATTAGTATTCAGATAATTATGAATGCAAATTGAAATGTATAATGGATGATATTTTTTTGAGTAGTTCAGCCTCATTTTCAGACCAAAGGCATTGGCTAGGCACAGACGATTTGTACTGTAAAGAAGCGATGCGATCCCTTATATCCGTGAAGTTAGGCGATTTGAAATCAATGGCAATTGCAGCTCCGAGGCGCTCACCTTCCTCTGCCCACAGCGTATTTTCCTGCACCAAGAATGGTACACCTGCCACTATATATTCATACAATTTTGTTGGTATTTTGTGGTGATTCACAGGGCTTGGTTGATACCCAATAATTGCCAAATGGGAGGTGGATATTTCCATTACGATTTCATCATGAGGCACAGGCCGATCCTTTATTTTCATGTAAACCTTAGACCCATATTTTCTTTCCAGTTTTTGGCGGTAATTGGCCTGCGGACAGTACCCAATTATGACCATTTCGGCTTCTGGAATTTCAAGCTTTAATTTCAAAAATAGCTCGATCGATTCGGCGGCCCTGGAATAGTGGGAGATGGTGCCTGTGAAAACGACTTTAAATTTTGTGGATTTTTTTTGAAGAGGAATTTCTAAGGATTTATTGTCTAAAACCAGGCCTCTGTTTCCAATAAAATTCAGGTCATTCAAATACGTTTTTTCGGCTAGGACGAATGTGGCTATAAAGGGCGAACATGCGTATTCGATGATTCGCAAAACAATGGCCATTGCATGTCTGAGAACGGCTGGGTAAAAATGCTGATGCCAGAGATTTTTAAAGTAATCCTCTTGCACATCGTAAATGATTTTTGCACCAAAAGTCATTTTGTGTAATACAGATGCAAGCAATAATTCATGAGTAGTGACTATGAGTACTTCAGGTCTTAGTGATTTTAATTTGGATAGGTATTGCCATTGAATCTTTATTCTTCCAAAGGATAGTCGCTTAAATGGTTTCCACGAATGTGGCAGTATCCTTCCTTTTTGGATATTACCTTCAGTGCCTAGGATGTGTACTTCATAACCGGCTTGCTTGGCTAGCGAACATCCGATTTTTTCATAGTTACGCACGTCATCTACCGGCTTCAGAACTGAGGCTATGACTATCTTCGCGTTTCGTTGGATCATCTAGTATTCGGAATTACTCAAATATGGACTTAAAAAATATTATCGAGAGCGCATGGGAGGACAGATCGCTTCTAAAAAATGAGGAGACTATATCAGCCATCGAGCAAATCATAGAAGCCCTGGATAAGGGGAAGCTAAGAATCGCCGAACCTGTAGATTCGGGTTGGCAGGTCAATGATTGGTTGAAGAAGGCGGTGATTTTATATTTCCCAATTAGAAAAATGGAGCCGATAGAAGTGGGACCTTTTCATTTTCATGATAAGATGAGATTGAAGGAAAACTACGATAAACTGGGCGTACGGGTAGTTCCTCACGCTGTGGCACGGTATGGAGCCTACATATCGGCAGGCACGGTATTGATGCCTTCTTACGTGAACATTGGAGCTTATGTGGATGAAGGCACAATGGTCGATACATGGGCAACTGTGGGAAGCTGTGCGCAAATAGGAAAAAACGTTCATCTCAGTGGAGGCGTGGGTATTGGGGGAGTTTTGGAACCGGTACAGGCAGCACCAGTGATCATCGAAGACAATGCCTTCATTGGTTCGCGCTGTATAGTAGTAGAGGGAGTGAAAGTGGGAAGAGAGGCAGTTTTGGGCGCCAATGTTGTTCTGACTGCAAGTTCAAGGATAATTGACGTGACAGGTGCCGAACCAGTTGAATATAGGGGGGAAGTTCCTCCAAGGTCCGTGGTTATCCCTGGCACGATACCTAAGCAATTTGCTTCTGGTGAATACCAAGTTCCTTGTGCATTGATTATTGGCGAAAGAAAAGAAAGTACCGACAAAAAGACATCTCTCAATGCAGCATTGCGTGAGAACAACGTTTCAGTATAATTCCATTTGGCATTGAACTTGCAACTCATGACTCGATCAAAACTTAGAATTATGTACACGTTGATACTCCTAATCGCGAGTTTGTTTGCCTCAGAGGCGCAACCGCCACATTTGATGCGAGAGACCCCCATTAACCCAGGTGAAGTACTGGATTTTCGATTGAGCTATGGCTGGTTCACAGTGGGGCATGCAAGATGGGTCACAGACAAAAAGCTGAATACTTACGAAGGGGAGCAATGTTATAAATTCAAAGTAACTGCTGAGAGTTCTGGATTGCTTGGTGTCTTTGCTACAGTGGATGACGAATGGGGTGAATACATGCGGACAAGGGATTATTTGCCAATGATGGCCTATCGGGATCTGGAGGAGGGTAAATACATCTTGGATGAAAAAACGCAATTCAACTATGCCGATAGCACCATCTTGTATACCAGAATCAGGAAAGGCAAGCCACTGCCAGATGAATCTGTAAAGATGGATAAGCCAAGGGTCGGAATGCTTGGCGGATTTATGATGATGCGTTCAGTGGATTATTTCAAGCACAAAAAAGGAGACAAGATCAATATTGAGGCATTTTTTGAGGGTGAGGAGTACAATATGGAGGTGGAGTATGCCGGTGTTGTGGAGTTGAAAAGTAAGGTGGGCCGATTAAGAGCACATAAAATCATACCGAAGCTTCCTGAGAATCGATTGTTTCCAGGAAAAGATCCGATCACTATTTGGATATCAGCCGACAAGAGCCAACTGCCACTAAGGGCTGATGCGAGAATGTATTTTGGCACTGCATATGTGGAATTAACAGATTACAAGAACATCAAATTCGGACCTGATTATGACTAATTTCGCAGCAATGAAGTTGGTGTACAGTATTTTCATTTCTCTGTTATTTTTCACGAGCTGCAATTCTGGCCCGTCTACTGCCGAGGGGTTGTTTGAGGCAGGGCGTTTCGAAGAGGCTGCCGAAGCGTACACCACGCAGATCGAGCAAAGCGGAAATGATTTGGATTTGATTTATAATCGGGGCAGGTCTTATGAAGAAATGGGTAGCCTTAGTGCAGCAACCAAGGACTACAATTACATTCTCGATAAGGATCCCAAACATTTAAATGCTTTGCTGAGCCTATCAAAAATGGCGTATGAAAAAGGAGATTATGCCAAGTCACTTCTGATGAGTGAAGAAGCAAAAAAGAATCATGAAACATCACCTCAGGCTCATTTTCTGATTGCAAGGGCAAAACACCAACTTGGCTATACCAAAGCAGCATTGGAGGCGTACAATAATGCCATCTCTTTAGACAAAGAGTTTGGCGAGGCATACCTCTACAGGGGTGCACTGAGATCTGCCATGAAACACAAACGTGCCTGTGAGGATTTTAAGACAGCCAGTGTCTTGAAAGTAGAGGGTGCGTCAGAGGCTATTGAAAAGTATTGTAGCTAAATGTAACCGACCAATCGGTACATCATCATTCCTACTATTTCCTTTAAAACAATGTTCCAATTTTGAAATGCATCGCTGGCAGGCAGTAGGTATTTCCATCTGAATTCGGTTCTTCCTTTGTAATCCACCGGATATTCTGTGACCGAAAGTCCGGCTTTCTCAAAACAAGCTCCAGCCCGGCTCATATGAAAGGCACTGGTTATTAAAAGTAAATCGTAGTTCCTTCCTTTCAGTAATTCTGCAGTGAATGCAGCGTTCTCAAAAGTGTTTTTGGAGACACCCTCCCATTCAATGTCCTGCTCCGGTACACCCATTATTTGAGCGAGTTTTACCAAGGCCATTCCTTCATTATAGTCCGGATAGAGAATGTCCGCCGCTCCACCTGATACTAAAATTCGTTTAATCGAGCCATTTTTATACAACTTGACAGCTTCAGCTAATCTGTCAAAATTTTCGTTCAACTGGTCTTGATTTGGCGCTGTGAAGCCTGCCTCGACCATCCCAGAAAGTACGATTCCTACATCGTAACTCCGAGTTAGCGACACGGGTTCTTTTTCCAAGGCGGACAATGCCAGGTTCGATAGGTAAGGATTGGAAAAGAGAATCAAAACAGCAAAACCTACTCGTCTTAGTCTTTTTTTCATCAAAGAATTTCTGGCGAATAGCGACCAAACAAAAAGAATGACCACCCATGAGAATGGCAAAATCAAAAAAAGCAGAACCTTAGAGAGAATGAAAAACATAACATAAAAGTAGGCCTTCCTCATTTCTGAAAAAGGCCTAAAATTCCTTTTTTAAGTAATTATTAATCTGAACAAAGACGATCGGTTTTGGGGCTACACTGAGCCAGATTATTTAAACGATGTGGTGAGCGTCAGCGTGCCTGTCACAAAATCAGAAATCAACGTAGAGCAATTTACAATCACGGCCATTGAAGAGGAAGAAGGCGTGAAGCTGGTTTTTATGTGGGCGAATAACGTATGGGATGTTTTGATTACGGAGTAATCAGTCAATCCAAGTAGTTTTCTCCTCAATCGGCGAGCGCTTGCGATTGGCCGCAAAGGGCTTGTAATATCCCATATAAAATAGTCCAATGCATTGTTCGCCAGCCTTCAAATCGATCAGTTCACCCAAGTGGTTGATGATGTCTGGCGTACTCCAGTAGCCTCCGATTTGGTACGGAGAAGCAGCTAGCCAGATGTTCTGAACGGCGCATGAGACAGCCGCCAATTCTTCCCATTCAGGCACTCGCTTTTGATCGTCTAACTGGACGCAAATGGCCAGCACCGCTCCGGATTTTATCGGGTTGGTCTTTAGCTTGTCATAGCGCGTGATCGAGAAGTCATCCAAAGGTGTCGTGGATCGATACTTTTCGGCCATGAAAGTGCCAAGCTTCTTTCTGCCTTCTCCCACAAAAACTTTGAACCGCCAAGGCTCGGTGAGCTTGTGTGTAGGAGCCCAGTTTGCCGATTCCAGTATCTCTTCCAGCACCTTGCGCTCTATCGATTTATCCAGATAAGAGGGTGGGTAAACAGACTTTCTGTTGCGCAGTAGTTGGTGAACTTCTTCTATCTTCATGTACCTTTAAAATTCTCTTGAAATCAAGAACGCAAAGAAACCAACTATCCATGAACAAGTCGAAAAATATCCTTATAACCGGAGCATCTACCGGAATCGGTCAAGCTCTGTCACGCGTTTTTGTGAGCCAGGGATACGAGGTGTACGGGAGCGTCAGGAAGCAAGAAGATGCTGATAAACTGGAGCTGGACTTGGGTGGGCACTTTCATGCCCTTCTTTTTGATGTCACGGATCATGAGGCTGTGGAAAGAGCTGCGGTGGATCTAAGGAAAAAACTTGGCAAGGAAGGATTGGGCGGATTGATCAATAACGCCGGAATTGCTGTGGGTGGGCCGTTTGCCCATATTTCTATAGAGGAATGGCGATACCAGTTTGAAGTGAATGTAATCGGCATGGTAAAAGTCACCCAAGCGTTTTTACCATTGCTTGGTGGCACGACTGACCGCTCCACTGAGCCGGGAAAAATTATCCAAATGTCGTCCGTGGCAGGGAAGGTGGGCATGCCGTTTATCTCGCCGTACATTGGTTCCAAACACGCCATGGAAGGAATTTCGGAAAGCATGCGCCGTGAATTGCAGCTTTATGGAATAGACGTGATCATCATTGGGCCGGGAGCAGTGCAAACGCCAATCTGGAACAAGGGAGCAGGCGAGGAGGTTAATGCCAAATATTTGTCCACCCCCTTCGGTGAGGCCCTGTCGAAATTTCAGCATGTGTTCGTCAGGGATGCTGTAAAAAACGGCTGGTCGTCCGAGAAACTTGCCAATAAGATCATCAACATCTTTGAGCGAAAGTATCCGAAAACGAGATATGCCCTAGTGGCGGAGAAATTCAAAAATTGGACAATGCCCAAAATGCTCCCGAAGCGTAAAGTGGATACCTATCTGGCCAAACACTTAAACCTAAAAAAATCGTAAGACATGAAATTTGGAGGAGTTGCCCAACCAGAATTAGTCAATTTTACTTTGCCGGCGGACCACCCCGGTACGGCCGCCATTTTGAAAAATGGGAATGGCCTGAAAGAGGTCTTCGTAGGATGTGCCAAGTGGAACAAACAGGACTTGAAAAAATTTTATCCGCGTGGGACGAAAGATGAGCTGGCGTACTACTCCACACAGTTCAACTCCATAGAACTGAACGCTACTTTTTACAATCACTTCAGTGAGGATCAGATAGAAGTTTGGCGCACCAAAGTGCCCGGCAACTTCAAGTTCTTCCCCAAAGTGCACCAGCGGATTAGTCACCAAAAGCGACTGAACGAGGTGGAGGAATCCGTAGAATACTACACCGATGGCATCCGTGCGTTCAAGGAAAAGCTGGGCATGGTTTTCCTTCAGCTTCATGACAATTTCAAGCCAAAGACCATTGATCGGTTGGTGAGACTCTGTGAATTTTGGCCGGAGGATATTCCACTTTCTATCGAGTTACGAAACACCGAGTGGTTCAACGATGAAGAGGTGGCTACTGAGGTGTACAAGCTTTTTGAGGAACACAACATCACCAACATCATCACCGACACGGCCGGGCGTAGGGATTTGCTACACATGCGACTAACAACTCCAACGGCGTTCGTTCGCTATGTGGGAGCCAACCATGAAAGCGACTGGTCGCGCCTCGACGATTGGATGGATCGCATCAAAAAATGGACGGATGCGGGGTTAGAAAATCTTTATTTTTTTGTTCATCAAAACTTGGAGAAAGAGTCTCCGGTTTTGGCAGCTGCTTTCATCGAAAAACTAAATAAGGAATACGGCTTGGAAATGACCGTGCCCGTGGGGGTGGAAGAGTAAGAAAGCAAATTCGCCATGGTCATCTTCTGCTTGGGCGCATTTGCAATGCGTCCTTAACCTTCTGTGGCATTTGTAATGCATTATTCCAAATTTTGGACGTCAATTACTCCCTTACTCTGGCGCGGAACTTAGTTCTGTGACTTTTCTGCTTGGGCGCATTTGCAATGCGTCCTTAATCTTCTGTGGCATTTGTAATGTATTATTCCAAATTATTCTGCTTGGGCGCATTTGCAATGCGTCCTTAACCTTCTGTGGTATTTCTAATGCATTATTCCAAATTATGGACGTCAATTACTCCATTACTCTGGCGCGGAACTTTGTTCCGTGACTTTATTGATTCTCTTTTGGATATGCACGGAAGTAACTTCCGCGCTAGTGGGGAGGTTGTTGTAGCTCGTTTATTCTTTTTTCAGGGTCAGCAGTTTCCCGTTATCAAGTTTCCAGACCGAAGTTGTTTCATCTTTAAATTCCCAGTAGCCTTTATAGATTTCGTTCCTACTCACAGGTTCAGAAGTTGGTTCGGAAGCAGAATGTTCAATAACCAGTTCAGATGACGCTCTGTCAAATTTGAATGTTGTTCGTCCGAAGTTCGCAAGGAAACTTGTTGTCGCAAGTAGATTCTTATCTTGAAAATCGAATTTGGCACCAAGCTCGGTAGCCAAATAGAAAATTGTACCTTGAGAGTTCAGTAATGTTGAATCATACCTCGGACGCTCAAGTTCAGTGTTGTTGTTAGGCAAAGCAGAGAGAGGTTGGTAATTTTCAGTGTTTACTTCAGTTACAGTCCAAGTTCCCTTTAGTTCCGGTTGAAGGCAACTATTTAGGGTTAGAATTATGATCAAGAGTAAGTAGTTTTCTATCCGCATGGTAATAAGCTACAACGCCTAGCTAGAATGAGTATGCGTCCCAGTTGCTAGACCTGATTAAGTTTGATGTTCGCATATTCCATTCAAGGTGCTCAGTTCGCATATTCATTTTTAGCGCCTGTTAGATGTCGTTATCATCATTATCGAAGGATATTGTACCATCTTCATTATACTTTATTCTACCAGTTGGTAGCTTCAGTCCTTCGTTCAGTTTGTCTAAATAGATACTACCGGTATCAAGGGCTGTGTTAAATCTGTCTCTAGTTGTTTTAAATAGATCTGAATCAAATGAATTATCAAGGTTCAAATAAGAGTCTCCGCTTACGATATTATTCTTAAAAGAATCTATAGTGTTTAAGTTGCCATACAAATCGGGATTGGTACCAATATTGAGATAGTCAGGTTGATGTGCTAATACTGAAATTGGATTTTCTATATCCTTCAAAAATGGATACCTGTCTGAGATTAAATTAAGGCTATTGGATATGTCATGGTTTAAGTCTATGTACTCATTTACAAAATGCCTTGTTGGTTCGTTAATCGTTCCAATGGTTTTGAGTGATACACTTTCCTTCTCATCATCAGGAATTTCAATGGTATCAATATGCTCAAGTGCCTCGCTGAGTACTTTTTCGAGTTCAGAACAAAGTTCATTGGCACGTTCGTAATTGTCCAGGTTCATGGATTTATTATGCGCAACCTTAATTCGAATATCATACAAAAGTTCCCATTTTTTCCGTAGTTGATCAGATTCAAGATTTACCAGATCCGAAAAGTATCTATCCCAATTATTCTTAGGAATGTATTCTAGAATTTCTTCCTTTTTATCTTCATCAAAACCATTTTCTACAATAGCATTCAGAACATCAGGAAGCTTAGAAGAATCTTTTAATGAATACTCTTTAAAAAGAAAATTGGCGAGTTGAATAAAATCTACTTCATAAAGTATACCATGAGATGGTTTGTAATTCGAATCCTTAATTGATTCCTTAACATCTTTTGGTATCGAAGATTTATGCCAACCAATTCCGAGTTTAGTAAGCATGAATTTACTTATTAGCTTTCGCATCGAATTCTCGATTTGATAAAGCCTTGGATACAATTCTTTGGACCATTCAAAAGACACTCCGTCCCAGACAATTTGAATACGATCTTGCAAGTGTAAACCAACGGTTTTTCTAAATGCTTTTAGCATTTCTCGGAACTTATCAGTTGTTCGACTTACTCCAAAAGTCACATGGAAAACGGAGCAATTCTGATTAATTACGTCCGTTTGTTCAACTGAAAAATTATAGGAAGACCTTTTAAAACTTATTTTGTCTGATTTGATCTTAAAGTTAGCGTTAGACCCAAGTAAGGAGTAAAAGGATTTTACATCCTTGCAAACACCATCTACGGTATCAAAGGGCAATAAGTATTCAACTGTAACCATATCTATATGACATCTAACGGTCTCGGCTATGCGTAGTGCGGGTTTTCAAAGCACTTCACTATCCGTTTGCCGAGAAGTTCATTTAATGTAATTAATTTCATATCAGCACCTTCACCCGCATTACGTATAGCCAATGTTGTGCTTTCGTTATTTTTAATCAGTATTGTCTAATTCCTTGTCAATTTGTGAAATAAGGTCAGCACATTTTTGATTCATTTCATGGAAAATTCCGTTCATGATTGTAAAGATATATGCAGTTAAAGCAAAACCATTCATTTGTTTACGGTCTTTAAGCATATCTCCAAAGGAATTTTCGTTCAATTCACCTAATTCTCCCATTTTCCCATTGGACATTTGATAAGCATAATTATTTGACATCTCATGAATGTTTTGCATCTCATAACTTCCTTCATGTAATGTTGTTTCAGCATCATGCCTATAATGCGACTCTTTTATTTTTAATTTCGCATATAGTAACTCTAAATCCTGTAAACCCTTCTTGATATCATTGTTTGAAATAAGCGACAAGTTTCCAGAGTTTTTAAGTTCTTCATAAGTATTTTTGATAAGGTAAAAGCGATCCCAAGAGTAAATGTCAACTAGTTTTTTATTAAAGTCATTCCAATTTTGAATGGGCTTTCCTTCGAAATATTCAATAATTTCATTTGATGTTTTTATCTGTGTATTTCGCTTTAAAATAAATGTTTCAATTTGTTGAACTGAATTTTCAAGGTCACTCTTTATATTATTTAGATAAACAATTTCTTTATCTCTTGTTTTTCTTGCTTCATTCCAATTATTGATTTGAAGTGCAATCAATATTCCAATAACAACAAGAATAATTTCTCCGATGGCATATTTAAAGTATTTGCCAGTTTTGTTTTCACTCATAAGATTGTATCGTATTTTTCTAAAGAATTTTATCATTGGTTAGCGGTTTCTGATAATGAAGCACAACG
>CAYORY010000025.1:0-9180 GCA_964406435.1 uncultured Roseivirgaceae bacterium
CACATGAGGTGGGGCATTTCAAAAAGAAGCATATTTTGATCACCACCATCCTGAGTATACTCACGACTGGTTTCATGCTATACCTCCTTTCATTGATGATCCTGAACTCTCAAATTTCTTGGGCACTGGGTGGAGTAAGTACAGCCATTCACTTGAACCTTCTTGCTTTTGGAATTTTGTATTCCCCCGTATCAAATGTTCTGGGGCTGCTTGGAAATTTACTCAGTAGAAAAAACGAATACGAGGCGGATAACTATGCCAAGGAAACCTACGCAGGGGAGCCTCTTATTTCTGCTTTGAAAAAGATGACATCTGATCACCTGTCTAACCTGACGCCACACCCTGCCTATGTGTTCCTCAATTATTCGCATCCCACGCTGCTCCAGCGCATCAGAGCACTTGAATAATTAAATCTTAAGAGTTTGTTATATTTGATTTGGGTAAACTTTATGCTATGAAAGTGAATAAACTGGGTACTTTCTTAATTGTCTTCCTCCTCTTGATAGGTCAGTCCTTGGCTCAGTCTGAAGCCTGCGATTGCTCCGATGGAACTCCGACAACAGAAGCTCAATTGTTGGCAGGAGGAAGTTTTTGCGGTAATACAACCATCGCTGTAGGAGGAACTTTCAATCCGCTCAATGAAATCTGCTGGTCTGGCGGAACACTTACGCTAACTGGTAATGATGCTGATGTGAATATTGGTGGGATTTTTCAAATGACTGGAGGAACAATAGATCTTGATGCTGACTCAAATCAAGATGTAGATATTCTATCCGGAGGAAATTTAATTGTTGGCTCTGGAGCTACTTTTTTTGCACAAGATCAAATCGATGTGGCATCAGGGGGACAGATGAATATTTCTGGAACAGTCTTCAGCAACACTCAGGAAATCACAGTGGCGAGCGGAGGAACAATTAATGTATTGGCTGGTGGAAGTCTATCTGCTGGGTCCGATGATGAGATTACTGTAGCCGGGACTATGAATGTTTACGGAACTGTGACTTCCAATGCCAGCTCCTTTGTTACTGGTACGATGACTATTTATTCCTCAGGGACTTTAACGGTAGCCAATGGAGGTGATCTAACAGCTGATGGTGGCGATATAAACATATCAGGCGTGGTGAATGTTTCTGACGATTTAGAAGTCTATAATGGTGGCAATGTGAACATCCTAGGCATAAATGCAGTTGTGACAGTTGGTGATGATGTGGAAGTAGTTGGAGGAAGTACCTTATACGTTTCTCAAAATGGAACAATCAATGTGGGTAATAGTATGTACAATGCCACCTCTGATGGTGGTGGTGGCCAAGACACAGGTACGATCATTATTGATGGCACAGCCAACATTGATGATGATCTGATAATATATGACACGACTCCAGACAGTGGCCTCTCCGGATCAGGGACCATAAACTCCACTAATGGAACTATCATAGACAATGAAGGCGATAACAATTTCGCTTGTACTGGTACTCCTCAAGTGTGTACTGGTAACAATACTCCGCTACCTGTTGAGTTGACCATGTTTAGTTTCGAATTGAAAGTATCTTCAGTGGTTCTCCAATGGACAACTGCTAGTGAGCTGAATAATTTAGGTTTTTACCTACAAAAAAGTTTAACCGGTAAGAATTTCACGGATATAGCTTTTGTAGAAGGTATGGGCACAACATCGGAGACTCATAATTATTCATACATAGACAAGAGTACCGGTCAGGCCTATTATAGGTTACGACAGGTTGATTTTGATGGAAGCACAAATTTCAGTAAAATAATTTTCACTCCTAGCCCAGAGCTGGCCACAAGCCTCAGGGTATATCCGAATCCTACAACTGGGGAAATTAATATTGGTGAAGGATTAACAAATTACTCATTTTATTCCTCAAGTGGCCAGCTTCTAGAGAGAAGCCAGAACACTACTTCCTATTTCGCACAGCAGCAAATCAGTAACCTCCTGAAAACTCTCGAGCCGGGAATATATTTTTTGAAGTCCAATATGAACGGACAGTCTCAAACCTTCAGAATAATCAAGGAATAAACTCCCATAGGGTCTGTCAAATCACTTAGTTTTGCGCCCTGAATGGCAGTAGTACCTTATAAAGATCAGCAGTCGAGCAAAAAAGAGCAAGTGGCTCAGATGTTCGACAACATTTCCCCAAAGTATGATTTTCTGAACCACACGCTCAGCTTGGGGATTGACAACATTTGGCGAAAGAAGGCCATCAATCAATTGAAGGAATTGCAGCCCAAGCTCATTCTTGACATTGCTACCGGGACTGGAGATTTTGCCATTGCGGCGCTTAAACTCAATCCTGAAAAGGTAATCGGGGTGGATATATCCGCTGGCATGCTGGAGGTCGGGAAAGAAAAGATGAAAAAGAAAAACCTCTCGGATCGCATCGAAATGAAGCTCGGTGATTCTGAGGGATTGGAGTTTGAAGAAAATAAATTCGATGCAGTGATCGTTGCATTTGGAGTGAGGAACTTTGAGCATTTGGAAGAGGGGCTGAAGGACATGCTACGTGTGGTCAGAGAAGGAGGAAAAGTGGTCATTCTCGAATTCTCCAGACCTAAAGCATTCCCTCTGAAGCAATTGTACAATTTTTATTTTCGCTGGATTTTACCTAAAATCGGACGCCTAATATCTAAAGATCAGTCAGCTTATACGTACCTCCCCGAATCAGTGAAAGCATTTCCAGATGGTCAGGATTTTCTGGAAATCATGAAACAAATCGGCTATAAAGAAACAACATGCAAAACCCTCACCTTCGGCATAAGCTCCATATACACCGGCATAAAATAGTCGCTGGGTTGCTGCTGATGGTTCTCGGGTATTCGGGCGCTGCTCAAAACAACCCCACCGATAACTTACCGGACTATGATGATCATTTCATTCATTATGGTTTTTTGATTGGGGTTCATTCTTCCAAATACAGAATTCGATACCGCGACGTTTTTGAAACGCCTGCTTATGACACACTGCACTCTGTAGTACCAGGCAATTTGCCAGGCTTCAAGATCGGTTTTGTAATCAACTTTCATCTATTAGAAAATCTCGATTTTCGTGTCCTGCCCACCGTTGGTTTTTACGAAAGTGATCTGACCTATCGGTATACCAATTTCACAGAAACTCGGTTTGTGAAGGATGCCACGCTGGTAGAAATCCCACTCCTGTTCAAGTACAAGTCTCAACGACGGGGAAACTATGGAATGTACCTCCTCGCGGGAGTGAAGCCGACCTTTGAGGCAGTAGGCAGAGGGCAAAAAGAAGACACCTCGGAGAAGCTTGATCTGCTTCGCAATCAGCTGAACATAGAAATAGGAACAGGATTCGATATGTATTTCAAACTGTTCAAGTTTTCACCTGAAATAAGGTACTCGTACGGCATAAGAAATATGCTGGACAGGGGCAGCAACAGCTCTTTCAATGCACCTCTCAAGCGAGTCACCACGCACAACCTGACCATGTATGTGACCTTTGAGGGAGGACCAAGTACCATCACCGGAAGCAAGGGACGTAGAAAAAACATAAAGACCGGTGCTCCACATCGTGACAAACGCAAAAGAGTAAAAATCCATTGAAACCAATTGCGCTCATAACAGGCGCCACCAGTGGCATAGGTCTGGCGACAGCACGAATTCTTTTCAAAGAGTATTCATTGATTCTTTGTGGTAGACGAAGCGAAAGACTGGCTAAACTGAAATCCGAATTACCCACCGACGTTGTAACCCTCCCTTTTGATATTCGGGACAAGAAGGCTGTCTTTGATGCCATTGAAAACCTTCCGGAAGAATGGAAAAATATTGAAGTTTTGGTCAACAATGCCGGCAATGCTCATGGCCTGAGTAAAATTCAAGATGGTGACTTAGACGATTGGGATGCCATGATGGACATCAATGTGAAGGGCTTACTCTATGTGAGCAAGGCTGTTTTGCCAGGCATGATTGAAAGAAAATCCGGGCAAATCATCAACATTGGTTCCGTGGCGGGAATCGAGGTTTACCCCAACGGGAACGTCTATTGCGCCAGCAAGCACGCCGTGGATGCCATCACCAAAGGGATGCGATTGGACTTGAATGGATCGGGAATCCGAGTATGCTCAATAAATCCAGGGCTGGTCGAAACAGAATTTTCAGAAGTAAGATTTAAGGGAGACAAAGAAAGAGCCGCTTCAGTATACAAGGGGTTTGAGGCGCTGCAAGCTCAGGACATTGCCGAAACGATAGCTTTCGTCCTGTCAAGACCCCCTCATGTGAACATTGCCGATCTGCTCATATTTCCTACCGCTCAGGCGAGCAGCACGATTGTTTCCAGAAAAGGCTGATTTCCTTCCGCATTCGAATAATTAATTTTTTATTTGCCCGATGCAACAAATCCTCATCCTCGGCGCTGGTAGATCCGCCACCTCGCTCATTCAATACCTCTGCGAACAGTGTCAAAAAATGGGTTGGGAAATTACAATTGCAGAACAAAATCTGGATCTGGCCAAAGAGAAAATTCAGGGTTATTCAGGTATCAATTTGCTCGAATTTGATGTGAACAATGCACATGACACAGCCAAGATAGAAAACTTCGATTTGGTTATTTCTATGCTGCCAGCTCAGTTTCACGATCTGGCGGCCAAGCGATGTGCCGCATTTGGAAAGCATTTCCTCACTGCCTCATATTTGACCGAAGGCATCAAGGCATTGAATGAGGAATTCAAAAGCAAAGGAGCAAGCTGCATCATGGAGCTAGGGCTCGATCCGGGGCTGGATCACATGTCGGCAATGAAAGTGCTGGACAGAATCAAAGCCGAAGGACATGAACTGATCGGGTTTGAGACATTCACCGGAGGCCTGCTCACGGAGGATAGTATGCAAGACAATCCATGGAAGTACAAGTTCACCTGGAACCCGCGCAATGTCGTTCTTGCAGGCCAGGGCCATGTCAAGTTCATTCAGGAGGACAGATATAAATACATCCCCTATCACAAACTCTTCCAGCGAACAGAAATGATCCACATCCCTGGGCATGGGTATTTTGAGGGGTATGCCAACAGGGATTCGTTGAAATACTTAGAACTCTATAACCTTGAAGGCATCAAAACACTCTATCGAGGAACACTCAGGAGAAGGGGCTTTTGCAGGGGTTGGGACGTGTTCGTGCAGCTGGGTGCTACCGATGATACGTACCAACTGGAAGCGGTGGAAACGATGACTCACCGACAATTTCTAAATAATTTTTTGCAGTACAACCCACACGATTCTATCGAGCTGAAACTGGCTCACTACCTCGGCATTGGGTTGGAGAGTGAGGAAATGTACATGATCAAATGGCTCGGCATGTTTAGCGAGGAATTGGTTGGTTTGAGCCACGGTACGCCCGCCCAAATTTTGGAACACATCCTGAAAAAGAAATGGACTTTGAACGCTGAAGACAAGGATTTGATTGTGATGTGGCACAAGTTCGATTATCTCGAAAACGGGGCTCACAGGCAAATTCAGGCGCATATGGCAGTGGCTGGAGAAGATCAGATTAATACGGCCATGTCTAAAACCGTGGGGCTGCCACTGGGTATTGCGGCAAAGAATGTGCTGACAAGAAACATTGCAAAATCAGGCACCCAT
This sequence comes from uncultured Roseivirgaceae bacterium, assembly GCA_964406435.1. Classification (GTDB taxonomy): domain Bacteria; phylum Bacteroidota; class Bacteroidia; order Cytophagales; family Cyclobacteriaceae; genus JAAEPI01. Next base: position 5,608 of record CAYORY010000025.1, read on the forward strand.
ATTCCGACTCATTCCGACATTTACAACCCAATACTCGAAGAACTCTCCTCCATGGGTTTTGAGTTTGAAGAAAGACAAATGAACCTTAACGGCATCTGACAAAGGATTTTCATTGTTAATCGATAAAATTCAAGGTTGATACATCTATCTTGCTTAGCAGCTTCGTAAATGGGGCATATTAAACCTATTGAGCAAAATGACAACCACAACAGCAACAGCTCCATCCGAGCTTAAATGGAGAGAAGTATACAGCCTCGGCTTTTTGAACGTAGCTGTAGCGATCAGTTGGATCGCCTACCATGAGTACCAACCTGTACTAATGCAAAATCTTGAAATCACTCACCTGATTGATTTCATGCTGATCGCCAAGGCGATCGTGCTGGTGCTGATTCCGCCCATTGCAGGATTGATCTCGGATTATATTCTGAAAAAAAATGGAAAGCACATGATCATTTTCACCGTGGGCATTGGCGCCACGGCGATGATTTTTATGGTGGTGGCTTCCATGATCGGCACGGCGCATCTCGCCGATTTCAGGCAAATCCTTCCAATAATGATTGTGCTTTGGCTGATCAGTATGAATCTCTTTGTGAGCCCTGCCAACTCCATGATCGAAGCATTTGCACCAGCTAAGAAGCTGCCCATCGTTATGGGATTCCTTTTCCTGGTCACTGAGCTTGTTTACGCCATAGAGCCAGTGGTCGTGGCATTGGTTCAGTTTTTTGGAGACACCCTGACCTTCGTAGTAGGAGGTGTCTTGATCGCTGCATCAGGGATTATTTTTCACAGAGTGTCGCGCGATGAAGTGCTTCAGCGCAAAACGGCATTGATGGCTCACGACAGAGTGACGGGAAAGCAATCAGTAATCTCGTACCTCTCCATCGTGATGATCGGCCTCTTCCTGGGTGTTGGAAAAGCCTTTTTGATTGAGTTTTTACCTGATCACATTGGCAATAAGTTTCCGACCTACGGAGAATATGGTCAGTACATTTCCTTTGCTATTCTCGGACTATGTGCTATCTCAGGTTTCCTAGCCAGTAAGGCCCTTTCGAGAGTCACTCTGTGGAAACCCATCGCATGGAGCTTTGGCTTGCTTTTCGTCGGGGTGATCGCATTGCTATTCTCCCCATCTTTCGAAGTACTGATAGCGGGCGCACTCGTCATTGCCGGGGCATTCACAGTCATTAATATCACAGGATTGCCCTTCGCCATTCAGAATCTCTCTGTGCGCCATGTGACCTACGGCGTAGGTATATACATTGGAGCTTCCGAACTGCTCACCGGCTTATTCGAGTACATGCTCTAAATTTTAATAAAGTACCGGCGTTTGGGCGTCTGTACCCCGCCCATGCGCTCTTTGAAAGTGATGAGTCCTTGCTGTGGCTCACCTTCCACTGAGGAAATACCAAGATCGAGATACTTCGCGGATTTATGGTAATACCGAACGATACTAACAAGCAGGCCCACCATTGGGCTTGCTTTTTTATGCTTTTCCATAGTGCCAGGCAAAAAGTAGTAGGCCACTTCCTTTGAGGTTTTTAGGGTAATGGCAGCACACGCCAATTCATCTCCCAAATACCCACCGAAGAGATCATAACTCCCAGAAAAGTGATCTACCAATGATTGTAATTTCTGGAGAGGGGTATTGATCTTCAACCCTTTCTCTTTCCTGCATTCATCCAAAAATGAATAAACCAGTTCAAGGTTTTCATTTCCTAAATGCTCCGCTCTGAAACCATTATCATTCAGTGCTTGGAGTTTCCTCTCTTCCATTTTATGCAGCGCAAATTTATCCAGCGGAATGTGATGATTGATGTCCTCATACATCACCGAAAAACCAATTTCCCTGAGCCACTCCGGGGATACAAATTCCTTGTAGATAAATGAAGGATGCACAAGTTCTATTCGCTGGATGCCTTCTTGTTCGAGCCCTGCCTTTACTTCATTCCAAAAAACTTCAAACTCGGCGAAAGATGTGACCCTTCGCTTTTTGTGAAAGGAACCAAACAAACCCAAAGGCAGGGAGTAAGCAGTTTTTGACTTGATAGAAAAAATGATTTTGAAATTTTCATTTTCAAATGTCCGCAGTTCGTTGTGGGCTTGCACCTCCAAATAGGCTGGATCGTAAAAAATGTTTTCCTGCTTACTCATGAATCCAAACTAAGTAGATTTTGTGAGAACCAGATAGTTTCGCACTGGTGACCGAAATTTTCTATACCATCAACCAGCCGACCACCGGAGAATACAAGGAAAAAGGAAGTAAGTTCCTGGCCTTTGCCTACCCCGTGGAATCCGAAGATGAGGTGAAAAGTTACCTTGAAAACCTTCGGAAAGAATTTTATGATGCGCGACACCACTGCCACGGGTACATACTAGGAACCAGTGAACAAACCACACGAGCCAATGACGATGGAGAGCCGAATCACTCCGCCGGAGATCCCATTCTTGGACAAATCAAATCGTTTGAATTAACGAACTGCTTGGTCGTGGTAGTGCGGTATTTCGGTGGAACTAAACTAGGTGTAGGGGGTTTGATTCAAGCCTATAAAGAAGCTGCAAACGAGGCGCTTGCCAAGGCAGGGAAAAAACGAATTATCGAAACACATTCTGTCAAACTGAAATTCAACTATGACCAAATAGGGACAGTGGAGCGATGGCTAGAGGATTTTCCTTGCACTGAAATCCAAAGAGCATACACCACCACTTGTTTGCTGGCATTTGAAATAGAAATCTCAAGATGGCCTGAGTTGAGATCAAAGATCGAAGAGAATCATCTGATCGAACAAGTGAAGAAATGAAACAGGCCAAGATCATAGGAATTGGAGGTGTGAGCCGAGCTGGGAAATCCACCTTGGCTCAGAAACTAAAAGACTCTTTCGACGGATCGGTGCTCATAGTGGCACAAGATGAGTTTGTGAGGCCTGAATCGGATATTCCCAAAGTCAAAGAGCGAACGGACTGGGAGCATCCTGCGTCGATTGATTTTGAAAGGATCAAAGCTGAAGTCAAAGCCCAAAAAAGGAATTATGACCTCATCATTGTCGAAGGACTGCTCGCCTTTTATGATCCGGAGCTTGCAGCCATGCTCGACCTGACCGTTCTAATAAAAATCTCACAGGAGACTTTTATGGAAAGGCGAAAGAAGGAAAACCGATGGGGTAAAGAACCAGACTGGTACCTAGATCACGTTTGGGAAAGCTATTTGAAATTTGGGCAGTTCGAAGCGGAGGTTGTGTTGGAAGATTGGGATGGTGAGGTGTTGGAGACTTCTCCCCCCGGAAGTTACTTCCTCAACCTATTTACTAGAGATTCTTCGCTGCACTCAGAATGACGTCTCTCATAAAGTGCATGGGGAATTAGATCAGCTTGATTGCTCTGTTTCCTCCTATCCTCTGTGGTTGAAGGGTATACCCTCCTAGCCCAGAAGCTACTTCCTCAACCTATTTACTAGAGATTCTTCGCTGCACTCAGAATGACGTCTCGCATAGAGAGAATAGAGAATTAGATCCTCTTGATTTCTCTGTTTCCTCCTATCCTCTGTGGTTGAAAGTGATTTCGGCTCTGCGCTAAGTA
>CAYORY010000025.1:9280-16759 GCA_964406435.1 uncultured Roseivirgaceae bacterium
CTCTGTTTCCTCCTATCCTCTGTGGTTGAAAGTGATTTCGGCTCTGCGCTAAGTACCTGAGTAAAAATCACGCTGAACCCTACAAACAAATACCTAGATTCTATCGCATTCTCTCCATTTCCCCATCTCCTCGCCCGAAAAGGAAAATAATTCTTTAGATTTAGAGAAACATCTCTAACCAATGAAGAAAGCATCTGACCTGTTTGTAGAAGCGCTCGAAAATGAAGGCGTGGAATACATTTTTGGCATTCCCGGGGAGGAAAACCTCGATATGTTGAACTCCCTCAAGAACTCAAGCATCAAACTCATCCTTACGCGTCATGAGCAGGGTGCTGGTTTTATGGCAGCCACTTACGGGCGCCTCACCGGCAAGCCCGGCGTGTGTCTGGCCACCCTCGGGCCGGGTGCCACCAACTTTGTGACTTGCGCAGCATATGCCCAATTGGGTGCCATGCCAATGATGATGATCACAGGACAGAAGCCCATCAAAAAAAGCAAGCAGGGCCGCTTTCAGATTGTAGATGTAGTGGACATGTTTCGTCCGCTCACCAAATTCACCAAGCAAATTGTGAGTCCGGCGAACATTCCCGCCTTGGTACGCGAGTCCTTCCGCCAGGCAATGGAGGAACGTCCCGGTGCTGTGCATTTAGAACTGCCTGAAGATATTGCTGCCGAGGAAGTTCACAACGAACCATTATTTGATGTGCCGGTGAACAGGCGCTCTGCACCCGACCCGAAAGCCATAAAGCAGGCCATAAACATGATCGAAGCATCCAAAATGCCGCTGATCCTCATTGGAGCCGGAGCAAACAGAAAGCGAACCGGCAATGCCCTGCTAAAACTCATCGAAAAAACTGGCATTTACTTTTTTGATACACAAATGGGCAAAGGAGTGGTGGACAACCGCCATGAAAGACACCTGGGCACAGCTGCGCTATCGGCGAATGACTATCTACATTATGCCATAGACAAAGCTGATTTGATTATCAATGTAGGACACGATGTGATCGAGAAGCCGCCATTCTTCATGGAGCATGGAGGCAAGAAAGTGATCCATGTCAATTTCTTCCCTGCCGAAATAGACCAAGTATATTTTCCCGATATGGATGTGGTGGGGGATATCGCCAACTCCGTATGGCAAATTATGGAAGGCATCACACCTCAAAAACACTGGGATTTCAGCTTTTACAAAAGAGTGGACGAGGAGGTGGAATTACACATTTCCAAATATTTTGAAGACACCCGCTACCCCATGCTTCCACAGCGTGTGGTGAACGAAATTCGCAAACTGATGCCCGGAAACGGCATAGTGGCACTGGACAATGGCGTATACAAAATCTGGTTTGCGCGAAACTACAAATGCTACGAACCAAACACCCTGCTCTTGGACAATGCGCTGGCAACTATGGGGGCTGGACTGCCATCCGCCATGCTGGCTTCTCTGATCCATCCCGACAGAAAAGTAGTGGCCGTGTGCGGTGATGGAGGCTTTATGATGAACTCCCAAGAGATAGAAACGGCCGTGCGGCTGGGGCTAAATTTGGTGGTGATCATTTTGAATGACAATGCCTTCGGGATGATCAAGTGGAAGCAGGAGGGCATGGGCTTTGATAATTTTGGCTTGGACTATGGCAACCCTGATTTTGTGAAATATGCCGAGGCTTATGGTGCTCATGGTCACAGGATTACAAGTAGTGAGAATTTCACCGAAACGCTTGAGAAGTGCCTCAATTCGAAAGGTGTTCATCTAATTGACTGCCCGGTTGATTATTCCCTCAATCACCAGATCCTGAACGTCGGAATCAAAGAGAAATCGAAGGTGTTGGAATAATTATTTAGTGATTAGTTGATTAGTGAATTAGTTATTGGTAGGGCTATTCATTAATCATTCAACTGATCACTTAATCACCATTTGACCAATAACTAATTACCAATTGACTAGTAACGAATTCATGAATACACTCAAAGTCTACGCACCTTACGACCAATCCTTGATCAAGGAAATTCCATTGAAAACCGCTGACGAAATGAAGGCGGCCATTGAGAAAGCGCATGGACTTTTTCTTGACCGATCGAAGTGGTTACCGAAATACAAGCGCGTAGAAATTCTGGAGAATATTGCTCGTTTGATGGAAGAACGAGCTGATGACATCATTAAAACCTCGGCTCAGGAAGGCGGCAAGCCTTGGATGGATACCAAGGTAGAAATGGCTAGAGCCATCAACGGCGTGAAGCTGGCCATAGAGAACATTGGTCACTTAAGAGGGGAGGAAGTATCAATGGGGCACACGGCATCATCGGTCAATCGAATGGCGTTCACGTTTCGCGAGCCCATCGGTGTGGTGGCATCTGTCAGTGCTTTCAACCACCCGATTAACCTGATCATCCACCAGACGATCCCAGCGATCGCCGTTGGCAGTCCAGTGATTGTGAAGCCAGCTCCTACCACTCCTCTTACTTGCGAGTTACTGGTGAGTATTTTCCATGAAGCAGGCTTGCCTTCTGGCTGGTGCGAGTCTATGGTCTGTGATAATGACGTGGCGGAGATTTTGGTCACGAGTCCAAAAGTCAATTTCTTCTCGTTTATTGGCTCAGCCAAAGTTGGGTGGTACTTGCGATCAAAACTTGCACCCGGCACACGATGTGCCCTTGAGCATGGCGGAGCAGCACCGGTGATTGTAGAGCCAGACGCTGATATTGATGCCATGGTTGCCCCTTTGGTGAAAGGTGGATTCTATCACGCGGGACAAGTTTGCGTGTCCGTTCAGCGAGTTTTCGTTCATGAATCCATCATAGAGGAAGTGACTCAAAAAATGAAGGTGGCTACAGAGAAAATTAAAACGGGTGACCCACTAAGTGAGGACACGGAGGCAGGACCGCTGATTCGTCCAGAAGAAGTGAATCGGGTAGAAGAATGGGTAAATGAGGCCAAAGCAAAAGGCGGAAAAATTATTTGTGGCGGCAATCGTATTTCGAATACTTGCTTTGAGCCAACGCTGATTATTAATCCATCAGAGGATTCAAAAGTATCACAGATGGAAATCTTTGGTCCGGTAGTTTGTTTGTACAGCTATTCCGATATGCACGAGGCGATTGATCGGGCTAATGCACTTCCGTTCCATTTTCAGGCGGCTGTTTTCACCAAGAACATAGATACGGCCTTAGATGCCGTTCACCGAATCAATGCTTCAGCTGTTATGGTGAATGACCACACGGCCTTCCGAGTGGACTGGATGCCATTCGCGGGGCGGGACTCCAGCGGACTTGGGATCGGGAGCATTCCCCACACCATGCACGACATGAGCCGGGAAAAAATGATGGTGATCAAGAGCGATCGAATATAATTTTCAAAGCCCCTGATCCTTTTTGCTGGCCAGTAAATTTTCAAATTCTGCGTACCACTCTTCTCCAAACTTGCGAATGAGCGGCTCTTTGAGAAATTTATAGACAGGCACCTTTAGTTCCTTACCCAGGTCACATGCCGGTGCGCAGATAGACCAGCGATCGTAGTTCAATGATTCAAACTCTCCTGCCTTGCCCACCCTGATTGGATATAAATGACAAGACAGTGGCTTCTTAAAATCCGTCTTCCCATCCTTATGGGCTTGCTCTATACCACATTTCAATATTTTCTGATCGTCATAGAAAGCAAAAACACATTCCTTCCCGTCGATAGTGGTGGTAGAAAAATCACCCTCCTCATCCACCAGAAAGCCGCCCTCCTTTTCCAAAACCTGAATCGCCTCTTTACTTAAATAAACCTTTACTACGTCCACTACCTCTTCGATCTGATCCAATTCATCAAACAACAATGGAGCTCCCAAATCACCCTCCACACAACAAGCACCCTTGCACTTGTGGAGGTCACAAACAAACGCCTCCTCTACCACCTCATCAGAGATTAAAACTTTGTCGAACTGAATCATTTCAATTTTTTTTCAAAAGTAGCGAACCTTTCACCATCCCTTGTCGTAAGTTTGATTCAAATACATGTACCTACATTAAATAAAAAATGAAAAACACAGGATTATTAATTATCGCATTACTAGTGGCTGGATCAGCACTAGGCCAAGACAAACTTTCGGTGAACACAGACGAAAGTGTGATCAACTGGCACGGAGAAAAAGTTGTCGGCAATTCTCATGACGGCACCATCAAGTTCAAAGAAGGGACTTTGGAGGTGAAAAATGGAAAACTCGTAGGTGGCACCTTCACTGCAGACATGACCACCATTCAGGATGCCGGTGGATCTGCAAAGCTGGATGGACACCTGAAATCTGACGATTTCTTCGGAGTGGAGACCTACCCAACCTCCTCGTTGGTTATTACTAAGGTGGGCAAAGGAAAAGACGGTGCTGCACAAATTACCGCAAACCTTACTATCAAAGGCAAAACTGAAGAGATCACTTTCCCTGCACTTTTCTCCATCGACAATGGTGTGGCGATTGCATCCGCTGAGTTGACATTCGATCGCTCGAAATTTGATGTACGCTATGGCTCTGGCTCCTTCTTTGAAGATCTTGGAGACAGAGCAATCAGTAACGATATTAAACTAAGTGTGAGCCTGAAGGCCAATTAACAGATATTCTGAAATGAAAAAAGGCCGTCCCGACATTCGTCGGGACGGCCTTTTTTTGCCTCATAATAAAACTTAATTTCCTAGTTTAAACAGGCTGTAACCCACTGAAAATTGGAAAGTATTGGCTTTAAATTCGGCTCCTCCCCCACTGTTTACATCCTTCAGTCCTACGATGTACCGCGCGGTAAGATTCAATCCCATCGGCAAGTCCAACCCAAGTCCAGCCGCAGCACTTATGTCCGATCCTTCTAAAAAGCTACTCACATCATTCCCATCTTCATCCTCAGCATTTAGCAGTACCCCAAACTGAGGACCGGCTTGAACATTGAGACCACCAGCAAGGTAGAATTTCAACATGACCGGAATATCCAAATAAGCAAGATCCACCGCATCATCTCCCCTTTTGGAAAACAATGCCTCAGGCTGGATTCCGAATTTGGTGATCTTGATCAGACCGTATGCCCCTCCATGAAATGCTGTGATGTTGTCCCCTGCACTTCCCTTCAATGTGGCCATGTTCACGCCACCTTTCAGGCCTAGCTCCACCTTGGCCTGGCTATATCCCACGATCACAAGTGAAGCAAACAAAATAGATAGAAATACCTTTTTCATATTTAGTTAATTAGTTTGAGTAAAGTAAAAGTTAGTCCCCCTAACCCCCATCAGCTACAGTGGAAATTCAGGAGAGGCGCGATTTAAAGTCTTCATATCCGAACGTTCTCACATGGTGAAATTTATCGTTCTTCCAAATTCCTATGCTCGGATGCTTGACTCCATTAAATGTGGAGGTTTTCACCATTGTGTAATGAATCATATCCTGCAAAATGACCCTGCTTCCTGTTTCCAATGGTCCATCGAAAAAATACTCTTCCAGAAAATCACCCGCCAGGCAACTCACTCCACCCAACCTGTATCCATGCGGTCCACTTTCAGAAGCTCCAATAATTGCAGGTCGGTAAGGCATTTCTAACGTGTCGGGCATGTGGCAGGTGAACGACGTGTCCAAGATGGCCGTCTTTTTTCCTCCATTTTCTACAATGTCCAGTACCGATGTGACCAAATCGCCCGTCTGCCATGCAAAAGCGCTACCGGGCTCAAGGATCACATGAATGTCGTATTTCTCCTTGAAGTTTTTCAAGACTGAAAGGAGATGATCTGTGTCGTATCCGGCCTTAGTCATCAGGTGGCCTCCTCCCATGTTCACCCATTTTATCTTGGGCAAATACCTGCCAAATTTTTCTTCAAAATGCTCCAGCACAGTGGCTAACGAATAAGAAGTGGACTCACACAGTACATGAAAATGAAGACCTTCAACCCCTTCTGGCAACTCCTTTGGAAAATTTGCAGCCGTAATGCCCAATCGGGAAACAGCACTGGCAGGATTGTACAAATCTGTTTCCACGTCTGACCATTCGGGATTGACTCTGAGTCCACAACTAACCTTACCTACGGCCTTATTTTTGAATCTCTCGAATTGGGAAATTGAATTGAAGGTAATGTGACTCGACTTTTCAAGTATTTCATCAAAATCCTGGTCATCATATGCCACAGCGTAGGTGTGCGATTTCGCCTTCATTTCTTCAAAACAAAGGCGCACTTCATTCAGCGAGCTGGCGGTAGCACCAGAAACGTATTCCCTCACCACCGGGAAGGCACTCCACATCGAAAATCCCTTGAAGGCCAGGATGATCTCCACTCCAGCTTTATCGCTGACCGATCGGATCAATTGGAGGTTCTGTCGAAGCTTATCCTCATCCAACACAAAACAAGGTGTCGGGATTTTTAAGTAATCAATGGGCATTGAGATAGCGCTCTTCTAGAATGTGCAAATGATGCAGGCAATGACCGGACATGATGTAGCCAATAGCTTCTACCGAAAATTCCCCCGCGGTTGTTCTACCCATGCGCTTCATCTGCACTTGATCAAAATTGGCAAACAGGTCAATCGTGGCAGCTCTCAAAATATGGAACTCGTTGAGAATTGAGGACAGTTTTCGGTCATTGGCCCGGCTCTCAGGCACATAGGCATCCTGGTCAAACCCTGCCAATTCAGTCTGATCGTTCCTGGCAAAACGCAGTGCGCGATAGCAAAAAATGCGCTCGGCATCATTCAAATGCTGAAGCACCTCCTTTACCGTCCACTTGCCCTCTGCGTAGGCAAAGCTTCCCTTTTCCTCGGGGATGGTCGAAACCAGGTCACTGAGCTCGTCACCGGATTCCATGAGGTTTTGCAGGGCCGTGCCATTCTGGATTCGCCCCAAATACCCATGATAAAACTTCGGTGCGGCGTTTAGATCAAGCATAGGTGAATTCCAAATCTTCGTTTACTATTTCGTGCCATGGAAGGCCAGACTCCCCTACCTTTTTGAGGAATGGATCGGGGTTGAATTCTTCTACATTCTTCACACCCGTTCCGCCCCATTCGCCAGTCAAAAACATGAACGCACCCGTCATGGCTGGAACGCCTGTGGTGTAGGATACACCCTGAGCTCCCGTTTCCTGAAAGGCCTGCTGATGCGGACAGTTATTGTAGATGTAGTACGTCTTGTCCGCTCCATCTTTAATGCCCTTGATTCTACAACCAATAGAAGTTTCTCCTTCGTAGTTCTCACCCAAACTTCCAGGATCTGGAAGAACGGCCTTTAGGAATTGAAGAGGAACAATTTCTTGTCCCTGGTACATGACCGGCTCTATGGAAGCCATGCCAATGTTCTGAATCACTCGCAGGTGCGTCAGGTACTCTTGGCCGAAGGTCATCCAAAAACGAGCTCTCTTAAGAGAAGGAAAATTTTTGGTGATGGACTCTAATTCCTCGTGAAACAAAAGGTATGAATCTCTCTCACCAATATTTGGATAGGTCAATACCTCTTTGAACTCAAAAGGCTCAGTCTCCACCCACT
>CAYORY010000026.1:0-16504 GCA_964406435.1 uncultured Roseivirgaceae bacterium
AACGACAGGAGAAACTCGAGGCTTTCGATCGATTGCTGACGATAATGGATGAGCTCAGGGAGAATTGTCCTTGGGACAAAAAGCAGACACTGGATTCCTTGCGATATCTAACCATTGAAGAGACCTATGAATTGTCTGATGCGATCATCGAAGGTCATTTGGATGAAATAAAGAAGGAATTGGGCGACTTAATGTTGCACTTGGTATTTTATGCAAGGATTGGATCCGAGAAAGAGGCGTTCCACATTGGAGATGTGATCAATGGTGTTTGTGACAAATTGATTACTCGACACCCGCACATCTATGACGATGTAGAGGCCAACGATGAGAAGACTGTAAAAGAGAATTGGGAGAAGATAAAGTTGAAGGAAAAAGGAAACACATCAGTATTGGGAGGCGTGCCGAAATCATTGCCAGCTTTGGTTAAATCAATGAGAATACAAGAGAAGGCTCGAGGAGCTGGGTTTGATTGGGACCATAAAGATCAGGTTTGGGAAAAGGTGCAGGAGGAACTTCAAGAATTCAAGGAGGCCAGCACATTGGATGCGCGCGAGGATGAGTTTGGCGACTTACTTTTCTCGTTGATTAATTACGCCAGATTTGTAGACATCAATCCGGAGGATGCGCTGGAGCGAACGAATAAAAAATTTATCAAGCGATTTCAATACATGGAGGAGGCGAGCAAAGACGATGGAAAGTTACTTTCCGAAATGAGTCTTGAGGAGATGGATGCGTATTGGGAGAGGGGGAAGGGGGTAGTAGATTGAAACTTTCTCTATTAAGAAACTTAACTTAGAGTTATGCAGGTATTTGTAGTAGGTATGCACCGCTCAGGCACATCGGTGATCTCCAGGATTTTGAATTTGATGGGGCTTTATTTTGGATCGGAGGATGCGATCATGAAGATCAGGGCTGACAACCCCAAAGGATTCTGGGAAAGGCGAGATGTGATGGAATTGAATGTTAGATTATTGGAATCAATAGATTGCAAATGGCACAAGGTATCCTCACTTGATGCTAAGGTTAGGTTTCCGGAAGAGGCCGTAAAGGAAATCAAGGAAGATGCAAAGAATTTGATTCTGGGCATGGATTCCTTCCGCCCCTGGTTTATAAAGGACCCAAGATTGTGCATTACTCTACCGTTTTGGTTGGAGCTCGTGGAGCTACCCGTGGTGGTGTTTGTTTCCCGAAATGGCGAGGCGGTGGCTGATTCTTTGAAAAAAAGGAATCATTTTCCACTTGCTTTCGGCAAAGCGCTATGGGAGCAGTATAATTTTCTTGCTCTTCAAAACATTGGCGATTATCCTAATTATCATTTGGACTATGACCAATTTATGAGTGATCCGATCAAAGAAAGTGAGAAGCTTTACAAGTATCTCACGGGGCAGGGGATCTCTGATCTCAAAATGCCCTCAGAAAAATCAATAAATTCATTCTTGATCAAAAAGGAGAGGGTTTCTGTGGGAGGAACTACACAAACCATTGGAGAAAGGCCATCCAAATCTTCGATAGCTATACTCTCGGAAAGTGAAAAGGTGATTGGTGACTCTCTGCTCTTGGCAGAAAGGATGCGAGCAGATGAAAGTGCACGGCGCGATGCACCCAAAGCCAACTTCGAGGGATTAGCACAGAAACAAAACAGGCAAGAAGCAGAAATCACTACTCTCAAAAAGGAAATTGAATCCTTGAAAGGAAGTTTGGGCGCTCAGCAAGCACTTAAAAAAGAGATTGAATCCTTGAAGGGAAGTTTAGATGCTCAACATGTTCTGAGAAAAGAGATAGAATCATTGAAGGGAAGTTTAGACGCTCAGCAGGTTTTAAAGGAAGAATTGCAGCAAAAGAAAGAAGAATTGAAGCAAGTCGTACAGGGGCAGTCAAAGGCAAGTATGCTGGAAAAAATACTTACCAAAAGGGAAGCGGAGATACTCTCTCTGAAGCGAAACGAGGACGAACTCAAGCGGTTTGTTCATTTGAAATCTAAGGATTTGGAGGGAAGAATTAAAACCCTTGAATCATTACCAAGGGCCGTAGAGTCGCTTTCAAGGAAGGTGGAGCGCATTAAGGTGAGAGTTCAGAAGATGAACAAGCGACGACTGATTACGAGGATCAGGAGCTTTTTAATTCGAAGTAACTAACAAGGGCTACCGGCAAACCTCCTTCATTTAGGTTCTGATACTTCGTTGGTGGAGTTTGCTAAAAAAGAATGCTTGGATTTTTTTCCAGAAGGCCAAATGATGGTGACATCAATCTTTTGCTCAGTGCCTATCCCAAAGTGAAAGGGTGTTATGCTGGTTGTAAATCGTCCGTTTGAACTATATAATTGTTGTTCCAAAACCTTACCGTTCAAATCAACACTCACTCGAGTTCCCATCGCACAATAACTGCCGGTTTTACTTTTGGGAATTATCTTCACCCAGTTACCAGTAGAGGAAGCATTTTGGTAAAATATCGTTGAGCCAAAAGCATCGGTTTGCAAGGAGGATCCCTTATTAACAAGTATAATGTCTATTTTCCCGTCGTTATTAAAGTCAGCAGCAGCAGCAGATTGTCCGTAACCTTTGACTGGACCTTCCAGAGCAAGTTCGGTTGTTACTTCCATGAACGTTCCATTCCCTTGGTTCTCATAGAAAACATTGGATGGGTTTTTTTCAAGGTTTGCTCCATTCACTAGATAAATGTCCATGTCACCATCGTTATCAAAATCCGCTATGGCTGCATCCGAGCCCCAAGAATCATTAAAAAGACCTGCTTCACGAGTAACATCGGTGAAAGATTGCCCATCATTTCTCAATAGAAAATTTTCGAAATGAACTTTCGGTCCGCTATTGGACAAACCTTCTAAGGCAACCAAAGAAACGGAATCTTGCAATCCAATTATTCGACCCTTTGAATCAGCTAATTTCAATGAACTTGACCCTTCGCTCACGAACCAGTAGACCAAGTTCTGATTGTCATCTACCCAGAGATAGACACCAGGGGTAATGCCGTCATTGAATTGTGGTTCTCCTTTAAGTGCTTCATCATCCATTGACAATCTGAATTGAGATGACTCCATTAGCTTTTGGTTTTTACCGAGCCTCACTACGTTGTTCACCAGCTGATTTGAGCACATCACTTCAAAATCAAAGTCCCCCGTGACTCGAGCTCTGAATCCTTGTATTTCATTTTGTTTGCCGGGTGTGCTAAATAGTAGGGTTGAATCAATTGTTCCTACTTTTTTAATAGCAACTCCCAGGGAGCCCCTTACAAAATATAAGTCTTGGTCTCCATCAGCATCATAATCGAACGGAATCACTCTTTCTGTGAAATTAATATCAGGAATGTTTAGTTGATTATTGACCTTAATTAAGGAATGATCCTGATTGATTCTATAAATGGAACTCCCGTTTGACGAGCCTGATCTGTGTCCAATAAGGTATGGCTGATTGGTGGAGTCAAGTAGGACAATAGTCGCAAAGACACTTTTTACGTCCTTCCATTGGTTTTTATCACCAATCTCTGTGAATTCTTCTCCTTCGGAAACTAGAAATCGTGATTCACGTCCTTCTCGGCTGAAATTTTGGAGAAGAAGGTCGTTGATTCCATCCTTGTTAATATCAAAATAGGAAATGCTTCTCCCTGCACCCAGACTGTCTGCCAAAGGTTCCTCCAAATCGTGGATTTTGAATGTTCCTTTTTGATTTAAGAACACGTAGTTCGGGTTCGCCGAGGCAGCTGTATTGCCTCTGTTTCCTCCACTTGATACGAAGGCATCTAGCCATCCATCTTCATTAATATCGATCCAGGCTATTCCATGATCATCATATGAGGTGGGTGTAGGTAAGTCTACTTTCTTGAAAGTTCCATCTTTTTGATTCTGAAAAAGCTCTTTCCCATGAAATGCAAAAAAAACATCCAGAAAGCCGTCATTATCAAAATCAGCAATGGCCACACCCTCATTGGAGCCTCTATCTTTTAATTCTACTTCTGCACCACCCCGCTCTAAGAAATAAAGGCCTGCCTTGTTCTGAGAAAATGACTGCACCGTCAGTGCTAAATAGAATACAATGAAAATCAGTATCCTCTTGAGAGAAGATGGGTCCATCACGTGAGTATTTTCAAAAGGTCTTGTTTCGAATAAAACTTATCTAGGAAATCACTCAAGATACGATCCTGAGATTCCCAATATATTGGCTGCCCGACATTGCAAAGAGTAAATCGGAAGTTCTCCCGTTGATCCAAAGTGTCGTCGTTTTCTCCAAAGTAGTGATTGTACATGTAATTAATGTCCGGTTCTGTAGCTGGAGCGAATTCATCTCGATGAGTATGAAGCCAAGCGGCCATCTCAGCGCCATCTGTGAACTGATATCCTTGGGATTTGATTTTGTCAAAAATAACTTTCACTCGGGCACGGGCATTGTAATTTTTTAGATGAACCAGCAAGAGCCGTATTCTCTGGGGTGAAATGTCATTTGGATTTACCTGCGAAGAGTGAATGGCCAGTTTATTAGGAGTGTAATTGCTTTTAAAAATTGGTTTTCCACCCTTTATAAATTGCTCAAAATAATCCGGGAAGAATACTTTTACTGGATCTTTGCGATAATCAAATGCTGATTTGTCTTGCTCTGATGGAAGTGCCTGACCCCATAAAGTGCAAATAACTTTTTCGTCGGCGTTATCACGAACGAATTTCGTGACATTTAGGGGGTCGAATCCTGTTTTGCAGTCGAAGTATGTCAGGAACTCATCGGTATCAATGAACAGGTAATGAGTACAAGTGCTTTCCAGAAAATGATAAAATTCACTGAATTTTTCTCGGTCATGTATTGCATTAAAATAGTAACTGTGTTGGAGAATTAAGAGATGCCTGTAATCGTTGTAAATCTTCAAAGTATCAGCACTATCCGAGAAGTTGTCAACTATGATCAGATTTTCGATTCCAACGATGCGCGAGTGATGATCGATCCAGGATCTTAGAAAGAAGGAATCGTTTTTGGTTTTCACCACAATTTTTAATGGAACCTTTTCCTTGTTATCAATGGGAATGGCATTCCTTTCTTTAATGGAACGGTCAAAGGCCAAGAATTCAGAACAAGCAGTATTTGTATCAATTTCTAACTTATTAGTCGCAGAACTATCCTTGTCCTGTGACCTTTTACTTTCAATTCGGACAGACCCTTTTGGCTGGATCTTTCCACCAGATTTGGCAATTATGGGCTGGATGATTGCATGAATTTCTTTAGGCGAAATAGCAGTTTGCTTGGCTGAGTCAAGCTCATATTTGAATATTTCGGATTCACCGAAGTATTTTGGAGCCCAGTAGGATTGTAGTTTTTGGAACCGATCAATCAACGGAAAAAGTAGTTTTTCATCAAGTTTTACTTTTCCACTTCTGTTGTCCTTGAGTGCAGCCTGCTGAAAGTATGAATACACTAAATGCCTGAGTTGGCTTGGATATTCATAAAGCTCATTTAGGTGAAATTTTGCCTTTAGGGTGGCATTGGTTAGGCTTGGATTTCCATCTTCAGTCAGGAAATCAAAACCTTCCGAACCCAAGCCTAAAAATTCGAGGAGAAAGTCTTCGATAATATCTCCATTCCTCAAGAATTCCTTAGCAAATATCCTCGGATTGATTTGACCATCAAAAGCACTGCTCCAGCCATCCAGAAATGGACCGTAGTTAATTTCAGATCTAGACACGTACTCTTCTGCTTTTTCATTGCTAGTAGTTGCATGAATGCGTTGTGCGTAAGCAGACGTAATGAAATCGACTTCATTTCTGATATAGAATACGACAGTTACATCAAAATCGACAAATAACTCTCTTATAATATATGGGTTACAATTCTGAAAACTCTCGGAACTCACAATGCTCGTCGGATGCCTCTTTATTTCTTCAATCAATGGGCGATAGGTTTCTCTCAAGGACGAAAGCGCATCTCCGGCATCAAGTTGGCTAATGGCACTGTTTTGCGCGGCTTCAGCAAAAAAGTGATGCGCCGGTGTTCCTCCAATTTTGGCCAGAGGATAAAGAAATCCGGCTTCCAACAGCTTCTCCCTATTGTGCAAAAGAAACTTCTGCAACGAGGAAGTCCCAGTCTTTTGCATACCAATATGCAGGATGAGTTTTCTCATAACCTAGAGAGGGTAACCAAATCTTTTAAAATCTTGAGAGTATTTTTTCTGGATGATCTCTTTTATGGTTGGACTATCAGTTGCTGAGTGCCATTCCACACTATCTGAGGATGCATTGACCAATTCCAGTCCATTTAACGGGTCAAGTGGAGGAAGGCCAATCAATTCGGTGAGCTCTGAGAAATCATCATTCAGATTTTCTTGTCGTCCTATATAAAGTGGTGAGTACAAAGCATCTTCCGTTGGAGGAAGCCAAAAGGATTGAGGATGGAAAATCCTATCAGGTCCGCTGCTCTGAAAGAAGTCAGATTTGACGAAATCATCAAAGCTTTGGAACGTATCCATTATTTCGGCATTTTTCCATTCACGGAATTTCTTTTTTAAGAATGTATATATGGAATAGGCACGAGAGTACGGATTACGGACAACTACGAATTTTAAATAATGGCACCATTTCTCTGGGCCAAGAAAACGCTGTATCTCTGCGCAAGATGCATGTTTTGAAAGGCCTAGATTTCTACTTTGGGTAGAAAATTCTTCACCCTTTGGTGTGACACCTATCACCATGTCTTCCTCATCGGAAAATTGGCTCAAATACCGTGTAATAGCCGATCCTGCATTCTTAGGAATGTGAATGAATATGAAACCATAAGTATGATTAATGATGGCCATGTGCACTAGGTCTTTTGATGGATGTATTCAAGCAGTGCGTTAACATTAACGTGAAAGGAGGCAGCATTTTTTTCTAAATGTGTGTTAGGTGTCTCTCCGAGCGTCGAGCACCTGAAGTAATGATAATCGAGTCCTTTAGCTCGAGCTAGATTGAAATAACCAGGCATAATGTGCTGTGAGAATAGTTCGATAACCCGGGTGCCTGTTTGACACCAAAGTAGATTGGTCAAACTGGCCCCATGGGGAGAAATGATAAAACCACATTCTTGGAAGAGGTTGACCTGCTCCATTAAAGTCATCCCGGATAAAACCACCTTCTCGAATCCTTCTTTCTCCAAGGCGGTCACGATTTCGTGTTCGTTTAAAACATTCCTTCTATCAGAATCTTCCCTGCTAATGTATATGCGTTTTGTGGGTCTCTTTTCTGTTGAAAGGGGCAAAATCTCGGCCCACATCGTAATTACTTCTGCCATTCTAAAAATACCCTCGAAGTTGCATGTCACAAGGTGTTCAAAATTACCCTCCTGTATGGTTTTGGTTGTATCAATTTGATTTGGTTTTACGCCCAGAAGTTCCAGTGTTTCCTTTTGGAAACCATGATCTGTTCTGTTCACAATAATTCTGTCAAACGAGTCTAAGCCTCCAAAATGTTTTTTTACAAGGTGAATTTTTGGGATCAAGTCGACCATCCAATGATAATAAATGGCGTTGGCTCCAGGTGATACCACAGAAAGAGTACTGCCCCCATAGTGTTTTGAATGAAGGGGGGGAACAAGCGATTCTGCGTTTTTCGATCCGAAAGAGTTACCTGATTGATCAACAAATGTGGTTTTCTTGCCAGTAATACGTCCAAATGCCGGAGCTGCTTCAAAGAGTAATGTTGCTGGAGTCTTATAGGTGGTTGCAAGTTCATTTGGGTATTCACCGAAACCCAGGACTTTATCCAAATGATGGACACTTCTCGGAAATACTTCCAATTGAGAATAACTTGATAGATTTTTTGGCTTAGCAGGTTTTATTCGTATTGCCTTCAATCGACTTTCATAGTCCTTCTGATGTTCTTTACGCGACGGCACCCTTCTCACCTTTGATGATAAGATGCGATCAGCTTTTTTGTATAATTTGATATCAAACTTATTCTTCTCGAGAATTAGTTTTTTAAGCCGCCTGTTACCAATCCTTTTATACACCTCATTGATCTTTTCTTTCAATGAGCTTTGAACATTCCTGTCGGTGATGTTCTTTCTGATATAAGCCAGGTCAATTCCGGGGAACGCTTTTTTAAGCTTTGACTCGAAGTAGATCATGCTCTCATCGTACCGATGAGTGATGCCCACAAGTGAGTTTCGCATCGTAACTCTTGCGAGCTGGAATTTCTCAGGAATATGATCAGCTCCAGGGCCTTTTCCTGAAAGGAAAATGGTTTGACAATTTCGGATGGTAGCTGGGACCCCCTCTGTCATTCGCCATTCTAAATACTCTTGAAAAGTCAGCTCATTGGCCATCTGGGATCCAATTGCTTCTAACCCCTGTTTTTTTTCGAAATCATAAACTGATCTCATTCTCTCAATAGGATGCCTCAGTATGTAAATGCAGAAGTACTTATATCGGTCGTTGTTTTCTGGGATGAAGTGAATGGAGTGGGATGAGATGGCTTTTACGTATGGGTTTTCATCTAAGAACTCTTCGAGATAGGCTTGCTTCCCTTTCAGCATTTTATCGTCCTCACGGTGATCAACAAACCCATCCCCAAAAGAACGCCTTAGAGAAAAATCAAACGTGGTTCCTGCGTTTTTAAAAATGTGAGCGTGAAGAATGATTTTCCTCTTTTTCATCAAAAATCAACGTAAGGTGATAATGCCTTCTTTGCAGCTTTAGATGAGAAGTGCTCACGGCAATATTCCTGACCTGAAGAAGCCATCCTGCAAAGTTCCTGTTCATTCTGATACAGGTCGACTACTTTTCGTGCAAATTCGGTTGAATCATTTGCTACGGCAAGGCAAGAATCAATACCTACTAAACCTTCTGAACCTATGGGTGTTGTAACAATTGGTACGTTTTGATGTAGCGCCTCTACTATCTTGCCTTTGATGCCTGCACCGAATCTTAGTGGAGCGATGGTCATCTTGATCTCTCGATAGTATTCTCTCAATTGGTGATCAGAAATGAATCCGGTTACAATTACATTCTCGCTGGCTAGGTCGAGAATTTCTGCGGGAGGTCGCGATCCGATAATGTAGAACTTTACATTGGGCAATTTTTCAAGTACCTGAGGCCATACTTCCTTCATGAACCATAAAACTCCATCCACATTCGGCGGGTGATTAAAGCCGCCCACAAACATAAGATCGGTGGTTTCATGTCTTAGATTCACCTCCGGGAATTCGTCAAAAATATAAACTGGTATTTGGGTCGCTTTGATTTCGGGTCGTTTGGATTGTATCAAGTCTATCTCTACGGAGGAAGGATATAAGGAGACGTCCACTTTGCTCATCAAGTCGAATTCGAGTTTTTCCCAGCGCTGAGAAGATTCCAGTTTTTGTTCATTTTTCGTGGCGTTCAGTTCCCTTTGTTCCCTTAGGAAATGAAGGTCATGCCCGTAGTAGAGAAGTTTGGCATTTGTTCTCTCTTTCAGCACATCGATGTACTTTTCGGAGATGTGTGGCCGATTCAGAAAGACATAATCTAAATAACTCCCATTCTTTTCTAGCCATGTATCGAGGTTCTCTTTCAACGATTTGCCATACAGCACCTCTACTCCCATCTGCTGCATTATGGGTGCATACTTCGGATCGTTATAGAAATTATCCCCTAGAAACTTGACATTGAAGCCTTCGTCCACAAATAGCTTGATGTAACCAAATGTGGATCTTGACCCGGCATCCTGATCGAACTTCGGCACATAGTGGTCTATGAATAATATAGAATTCTTGCACTGTCCTCGATCCCGTGCAAGAAAGACGTTAGTGCCGTTTGGAAAATGCTCGTGCAATTCCTGTCCCCATTTTGCCACGAATTTCTCCCGATTCTTTTTTTGATATTCTTTGATGCCCGAGCTCACATCAGTTCCATGCGAGATGCCTTCAAAGTGAACCACCCAGGAGAGTGGTTGGTACTTCACTTTATATCCTTGTCGCCTGACTTCAAAAGACAGGTCTGTGTCCTCAAAATACGCCGGAGCGTACCGCTCGTCAAATCCTCCAATTTTTTCCCATAGGCTACTGCGTATCATCAGTGAGGCTCCTGAGATGTAATCAGCTTCTTTTACGTAGTTGTACTCAGGAAGATTGGGGTCTTGATTCTTACCAAAGTTCCAACCAGAACCGTCATTCCAGATGATCCCTCCGGCCTCTTGCTGGATGCCGTCCGGATAAACCAATCTGGATCCCACCATGCCCGTTTCGGGCTCATCATCCAGAATTTTCACCAGAGGCATGAGCCAGTTGGGCTGCACATTGGTGTCGTTGTTTAGAAACAATATGTACTCTCCCCGAGCCATTTTAGCCGCTTTGTTGCAGTTATGGAGGAATCCTAAATTTTTTTCGTTTCTTATGAAATTAAGATTCTCGATTTTGGAATCGAGAGTCCTTGCATCCTCGTCTGGCGAACAATCATCAATTAGTATAACTTCATAAGAGACATCATGATTCGTGTGCCTGACGATCGACCATATAGAGGCAAAAGTGTACTTCGCCTGATTGTATGCCGGGATGATAATGCTGACTCTGGGGTTGTCATATTTTGGCAGAAATACTTTTTCTACCAGATTTAATTCAAAGGTGTCGGGATGTAAAATTTGAAGGTTTCGAATACTAGAGAGTGTCACAAGTTTTCTATTGATTTCCTCCAACTCCGCATACAAAGTTTTTAAATCTTTGTTCACAGTGGACAATAGTCCATTGAGTACTTTCAACTTCTTGGAAGCACTCTGATTCAAGCCAAATGGAAATAAAAGAACACCTATAATCCGAGCTATTTTCCATGAAGTAGATGAAAGTAGGTCTTTCTTGGCTGCTCTTAAGTTTTTGAAATGTGATCGAATAGAACGAATCTTAGCAGATTGACTAACCAATTGGGCCTGAATGGCTGCCATCATCATTTTTTGTTTATTGAGATGTGACTGCAATTCGTTTGTGCCCTTGTTTTCCTGTTTAGGATTTTTCTGTATCAATTAGCCTAGCTTTTGTCGAGTGGGAGAGCAAAGATAAGCAGCTCAATTCCTAAGTAGCCCCTTTGATTCATTTTCTATTTTGGACAAAATTTCATTGATGACCTCTGCACTCATTGGCGCTAACTGCGATGATCGCATAAGACTGGATGCCGCTTTGTAGCTGTACCCATCCCTGAAATAATGATTCCGGGTTTCAAAAGCCACCTTTTTCTGAGATTCCAGATTTGTAAAAATTTCTTCAATAGCTTCTCGTAGAGATTTTCCGGTGTGCGGAATGAGTAGGCCCTCTGCTGCAAACTGAACCAGTGGTCCTACGGGCCTGGCCAAAACCGGCACCCCCATCGCCAGCGCATCCATCAACTTAGCCGGCAACTGATATTCACTGACTAAACTATCCTCATCCTGAAGCAAGCAAATCAAATCTGCTAGCATGAGCTTCTCTGGTAAATCTCTAAAATCAGAGTCACTAAATGATTGAACAAAATCACCGTATTCCTGATGAAAGCGCTCTCTTAATACGTCATTTCTGATTTTGCCAATGAGACAAAACTTGTAAGTAGGATTTCCAATTTCCTTCAGTGCTTTTGGAATTCTCTCAAAGCCTTTGTGCTCACGAGGAGTGCCCAGAAAAAGTATGACTTTATCCGTTTCTGAGTAACCATACTTTTTACGAATTTTTTTGCGGTTGTAAAGTTTGGGGTTGAAAATCCGCTCGTTCCTTACGTGAGGGATGATTATCCCACCGAATTTTTCCTGGAGCATGTGATTCGAAACAATCCTATTGGGAAATTTATCGACCATGGAATGACAGACTCGGGTCCAGGTCTCATGATAAGGATTTGACAGATCTAATCCCTTTTGAATGGCTTCTTGTAATTCTAGAGGTTTCTGATTTTCGAAAAACGCTAGCTCATAGTCGTCGATATCTAAGATCACTCTGGCATTATTCTTTTGAGCCACTAACAAACCAATCAAAATGGATGGCAGTCTTGGCTTACAAATTACAACAATATCGACCTTGGGCTGTCTTTTCGCAAACTCGGTAGCTTGATCCAAGAACTCAGGAAAATTGGCAGCAGGGAAAGTGTCTGCACCTTTTAGATATTTTCTCAAAGGAAACCAAATCCTTTTACTAAACTTAGTAAAGGTAGGACCTACGATTTTGGTTTTGTAGTCCCTTCTGAGAAAGTCTGCAAAGAGAAAGGCTCTCCCAAGTGGGTTGTGGGACATATTCCAGCAAACGACCAGAATCGATCCTTTTTTCTTGAATAGAAAGCGATCTCTAAGTTTTTCGTAAAGAAACCTGGTGCGCGAAGAGATCATAGAGGCAAGGTTAGACAAAAGCAATAAAAAATGCCGTCTCTTGGAAGACGGCACCATATTTTCAAAGCTTGCCTTGACTTACGATTGCTTCCATTTTATGGTACAACCAATGGCTCTCTTTTCCCTGATGGAAGGTGATTTGCCTGCAATCAACGCATCCACAGCGTCAGCCACATAGCGCTGATCTACATGATCTGGGTCGTTTGGGTTGTCATCTATAGCGCCAATGTATTCTACTTTAAAGGTGCCATTCTTATTGCTAAGCACATACACGTGTGGGGTTTTAGTTGCTCCAAAAGCCTGGGCAACTTCCTGAGAGTCATCTCTCAAATAGGGAAAGGTATAACCCTTCTCCTGAGCACGCATCTTCATGGCCTCCATGGAATCTTCAGGGACTCTTTCCACATCATTTGGATTGATTGCAATGACTGGAAATCCCTTGGAAGCATACTGCTTGTCCAACTCCATAATTCTGGACTCATAGCCATTTGCGTATGGACAAGTGTTACAAGTGAATGTTACAATGAATCCCTTGGCATTCTTAAAGTCAGCCAAAGAGACCATCTTCCCATCTATATTTTTCAGACTGAAATCCTTCACTGTATCACCGACTCCATAACCAAGTTCACTGGTTCTGGTGGCATTCATAAAGAGCGCCGCTGTGACGACCAAAACTCCTAAAATCACGATAAATGTCTTTTTCATTTTTTACTAGTTAATTCAAATATTGCTTAATCGCTTCGTCCAGTCCTGCTTTTGAAAACTCACTTTCGTGAAAGTGGGTCGTTCCCCACTCATCGATGAAGAGAGTGGCCGGAATAGCTCCAGACCATTCTTTACTCACCTTGTCCATGAACGAATCATAATCGGTTTCGTTGAGCAAAAGCACTTCTGATTTTAGTCCTTTTGTTTTTACAAAGTTTTTTACACGATCAAGTTGATCAAAATAATCTAAGCTCACCAAATACACTTTAACATTTTCATTAGTAGCGTAGGCTTCAAAATGAGGTATTTCCTTGATGCATGGACCGCACCAAGTGGCCCAAAAATTAAAAATAGTAAGAGGTGCGTCGGCCGAGATCATCTTTTTTTGTAGGTCAGGAAACTTGATCACTTCCACATTTTGGCTTTGGGAGGCAAGTGCAGCGAATAGAACAAATATGGGGAGTACTTTTCTCATGGAGGGATAAACGATCTTGCAATTATAAGGTTTATGATCGAGCAATTAATTGCATTATTCCAATATGATCGCACGAAACTTGAACAATTACACTGGCTGTCTGATTCGACCGGAATCCCATTAACTCAAGATTAATTGAACATTAACTTCTGGAAGTTAGTACAATTACCCTTTCCAAATGTTAGGGTGGCATATTCTTATGTGACAGCTGAATTGCACAATTTCAATGTTATCAACAAATCGGCCATTTTATCCACAGGAATTAATTTTTGAGTCTTAATCCGCTGATAGTATGCAAGTTATGCATGTTAAATTGAAGGCATTATTTGTGGAAAACTTTAAGAGCACCGTAATTTCTAACTTATTGAATGTCAGTTCCTTGACTTTTCTATTGTTTGCTTTGTCTCTTTAGATTAGTTCGGTAGGCATTAAAAATTCTGGACTTACTGATGAATCCATAATACTTCCCATCCTTTAGCACAGGCAAGTTCCAGGCTTGCGTGAGTTCGAATTTATTCATGACTGATTGCATTTTTTCTTGTAAGGTCACCGAAGCAGGAGGCTTCTGCATCAATGCACGAATTTCCACTCGTTCGCGCATTTCCTCATCAAACATGATCTCTCTGATCTCGTCTAATGTGATGATACCTTCCAGTTCCCTACTGGCATTGACCACCGGAAAAATATTTCGTTTGCTCATCTTTACCAGCTCCACAAGATCTTTGAGTTTCGCATCCGGTGAGATCGTGAGCAGGTCTTTCTCTATGATTTTATGCAGAGAAATCAAGCTCAATACCTGCTTGTCCTTGTCGTCCCGAATGAGATCACCTCGCTCTATAAGTCGCTTGGTGTAGATGGAGTGTTTTTCAAAGTACGATACGGTGCTGTACGAGATGGCAGATACCATCATCAAGGGCACAAATAGTTCATAGCCTCCAGTTATTTCTGCAATTAAAAATATGGCGGTAAGTGGTGCATATTGTACCCCACTCATAACCCCGCACATGCCCACAAGAGTGAAATTGCTCTCGCTCAAGTCCCATGCAGGGTAAAGCATATTAGATATTCTGGCAAATAGGAATCCACTTAGGCCGCCCATGAATAGAGAAGGAGCAAAAATTCCACCGCTCCCCCCAGCTCCAATTGTGAGCCCAGTGGCAATTGGTTTGGCAAGAATTATTAGTCCAACGAGCGCTATCAGTGCAAAGGAGTTCTCCGAAAGGAAGTAGAAAAAACTCCTTTCGAATAGTTGGGTATCGTTTCCCGTCAGAACCGTTTTTATGGTTTCATACCCTTCTCCATACATGGGTGGAAACGTGAGAATGATCAGGGCGAGCGCCAGTCCTCCGACTAATGCCCTTCCAAAATCTGCCTGAAGCCTGGTAAGCACATTTTCGGTTCTTTGAACCATTTTGACAAAATAGAGTGAAGCTAATCCACAAAAGGCACCTAGGCCCATAAAGTGAAGCACGTCTTGCGTCCTGAAAGCGTCGGTCAGTTTGAACGAAAACAGCGCATCCTCGCCAAGCAGAAACATTGAAACCAATTGACCGCCTACTGAGGCCATGAGGATGGGAATGAACTGAGCGATGGTGACTTCCGTCAATATGACCTCCATTGCAAAAATCACCCCGGCCACTGGTGAGTTGAATATAGAGGCGATGGCACCTGCCGCCCCACATCCAATTAGCAACGTGCGTTTTTTATAATCAAGGTGCACAAGCCTGGAGAGATTAGAGCCTATAGCTGAGCCGGTTACTACTATTGGCGCTTCCAGTCCCACCGATCCTCCGAATCCTACCGTCAGCGCGCTGGTGAGCATACGGGAGTACATTTTGGTGCGCCGAATGATGCTCGAATTTTTTGAAATGGAATAAAGAATATCAGGTATCCCATGTCCCATTCTTTCCTTCAAAACGTACTTTGCAAGAATGACAGTGAGAATAATTCCAATTAAGGGATAGCCTAGGTAGAGGTAGTTAACCTCGTACTTTACCAGGTAATGCTCCAGCCAATGACTGATTTGGTGAACGGCCGATTTCAAAATTACGGCCGCCAGACCCGCGGTAAGCCCCACCACCGTAGCAATCATGATAAGGAAGCTATTGTCACTGACGTGTTTTAGACGCCAGATGAGCAGGTTCATAATCACTTTACGGAATGGAGTCATCAGGACAACAAAAGTACAGGCACTGACTCTTTCGAACCGCTTTTAAAATAAATCATTAGGAATGGGACATTCATTCAATATTAATCGTAATATTGCGATATGGGAGTGACAAAAACAGATTTGTTTAATGACCGGCAGAATAAGCTTGCAACAATTGCGAGGGTGTTGGGGCATCCAGCCCGCATTGCCATCATCGAGCATTTGTTAAGCACCAACACATGCATTACCAATGACCTGGTGTCAGAGCTTGGATTGGCTCAGGCAACTATCTCCCAGCATTTGAAAGAGTTGAAATCTATTGGGATCATAAGAGGGAATGTAGAGGGTACCTCCATGTGCTATTGTATCAATGGCTTGGTTTGGTCGGAAATCAAAGATGATTTCGATAGCCTCTTTTCGAAATTTGATCCTGCTGCAATGAAGTGTTAAAAAAATATTTTCTAATAATCGTAAAATAGCAATATTATGAATATTCAATCAAGTACTAAATTCCCACGAATGCACGTCTCACTATTCGTTACAGACATTCACAAGACCATCGATTTTTACACTGAATTTTTTGATCAGGAGCCCTCTAAAATTAAATCAGGCTATGCAAAGTTTGAGCTTGAAAATCCTGCACTGATTATTTCCTTCATTGAAGGAACTCCAAGTTCAAGATTCGGACATTTGGGATTTCAGGTGGAGACAAAAGAAGAGCTGAACCAAAAGTTAAATTTGGCCAGAGGCCGCAATCTGGTCAAAGAGGTAGAGGTGGAAACGGCCTGCTGCTACGCCATTCAGGACAAATTTTGGGTCTCAGATCCTGACGGTTTTCAGTGGGAAGTTTACTATTTTCACCAAGATGTAGAATTCAGCGATCCACGGTTGGTAA